>JAGTSD010000134.1 GCA_018262135.1 Pseudomonadota bacterium
CCGCGCCCGCGCCCACCCCGGCTCCCGTCGCTCCCGCCGCGCCTGGCAACTCCACGGTCGCGTTGGCACCGCCGCCCACCGTCGCGCCGGAGCCGGAGCCGGAGCCGGAGCCGGAGCCGATTCAGCCGCCCGCGCCGCCGCCCGCGCCGCCATCCACACCGCCCGCCGATCTGCCGCCGGCGGAGATCACCCGCGAGGGTAATCAGGCGGTGGCGGCTTTGCTCGAGAGCGCCGACAAGTACGTCAAGAGCAAGCAACTGGACAAGGCGGGCGCCGCCCTGGAGCGAGCGCTGCGGATCGAACCGCGCAATGCCGGCATCTGGCACGATCTGGCCCAGATCCGCCTGCATCAGGGCCAGTATCAGCAGGCCGAGTCGCTGGCCAGCAAGTCCAATAACCTCGCGGGTGGCAACCGGGGCTTGCAGTCCCGCAACTGGAAGGTCATCGCCTCTGCCCGCAAGGTGGCGGGCAACGTCGCCGGCGCCGAGGAAGCCGAGGCGCGGGCCTCGCAGTTCTCGCACTGAGGCCGTCGCGCATCGCCGTGGATGTGGCCCAACTGCTGGGGCCGGAGGGTCCTCTGGCCCGGCAGGTTCCAGGTTTTGCCCCACGCCTGCCCCAACAGCGAATGGCGCAGGCCGTCACCGCCACGCTGGAGGACGGGGGCGCGCTGATCGTCGAGGCCGGTACTGGCACCGGCAAGACCTTCGCCTATCTGGCGCCCGCGCTGTTGTCCGGGGTGCGGGTCATCATTTCCACCGGCACCCGCCATTTGCAGGATCAGCTCTACGGCCAGGATCTGCCGGTATTGCGTCGGGCGCTGAAGAGTCCGACGCAGGTGGCGCTGTTGAAGGGGCGTGGCAATTATTTGTGCCTGTACCGCCTGGAACGTACCGAGCAGGAAGGACGGCTGGCTTCGCCCACGCAGGTGGCCGAGTTGCAGCACGTTCGCCGTTGGGCCGGCCGCACCCGGCGCGGCGACATCGCCGAAATCACCGACGTTCCGGAAACTTCTTCGCTTTGGCCGCGCGTTACCTCCACCGTGGACAACTGTCTGGGGCAGGAATGCCCGCACCTGGAGGACTGCTTTTTCGCCAGGGCACGGCTTGATGCACTGGCGGCGGACGTGCTGGTGATCAATCACCACCTGTTTTGCGCCGATCTGGCGCTCCGGGAAACCGGATTCGCCGAGTTGTTGCCCGAAGCGGAGGCGATCATTCTCGACGAAGCACACCAGTTGCCGGAGATCGCCACGCACTTTTTTGGCCAGTCGTTGAGCGGACGGCAGTTGACCGAACTGGCGCGGGATACCGTGGTGGAGCAGGCGCGGGACGCGGCCGATTTTCCCGAGTTGCGGGATCGCGCTGAGGCGCTGGCGGCAGTTGAGGCGGCCCTGCGAGAGGCGCTGGGGACGGGGGAACGCCGGGCGCCGTGGCGGGAGGTTGCCGAACAGCCGGCGGTGCAGGAAGCCGTCGGCCGGTTGACCGAAGCGCTGAACCGGCTGCGGGAAGCCTTGAAGGAAGCGGGCCAGCGCGGCAAGGGCCTGGAGAGTTGCCGCCGGCGCGCCGAGGACCTGATGCAGCACCTGCTGGCGGTGACCGGGGCAGAGCGCCATTCCGACGCCGTGCACTGGTTCGAGACCCATGGGCGCGGTTTCACCCTGAGACTGACCCCGCTGGACATTGCTCCCACTTTCCGAACCCGGATGCAGGAAAGGCCCCGCGCCTGGATTTTCACCTCGGCGACGCTGGCGGTGGGGGAGAGTTTCGACCATTTCGCAGTGCGGCTGGGGTTGCAGGACTATGCCGGGTTGCGGCTGGACAGTCCGTTTGATTTCGCCCGCAATACGCTGCTTTATCACCCGCCTGGTTTGCCGGAGCCGACTTCTTCCCAGTACACCGCGGCGTTGCTGGAAGCGGCGTTGCCGGTGCTGGAAGCCAGCCGGGGGCGGGCGTTTCTGTTGTTCACCAGCCACCGCGCCCTGCGCGAGGCTGAGGAGGGACTGGCTGGGCGGCTGGATTATCCGTTGCTGGCGCAGGGCGCAGCGCCGAAGGCGGCGTTGCTGCGGGAGTTCCGCGCCCTGGGCAATGCGGTGTTGCTGGGGACCGCGAGTTTCTGGGAAGGGGTGGACGTGCGTGGCGAGGCGCTGTCGTGCGTGATCATTGACCGCTTGCCGTTTGCCTCGCCGGGCGATCCAGTGTTGCAGGCGCGGATCGAGTCCTTGCGCCAACGGGGCGAGGATCCGTTTCAGTGCTATCAGTTGCCCCAGGCGGTGATCGCGCTCAAGCAGGGCGTGGGGCGGCTGATCCGGGATGTGACCGACCGGGGGGTGCTGATGCTCTGCGACCCGCGCTTGCTGACCAAATTCTATGGGCGGGTATTTCTGGACAGCCTGCCGCCTATGCCCCGCACCCGGAAGCTGGAACGGGTGCGGGCATTTTTCGCGGAATAGCCATTGCCGGCCGCTAACCGCTGGCCACCTCGATCCGGCTCTGGCCGCCGGACTGGCGCTGGACCCGAATCTGAGCGCCGATCCGCTCGGTCATTTCCTGCACGTGGGCGATGACGCCCACCTTGCGGCCCTGGGCTTGCAGGTTGTCCAGAACGTCCATTGCGACTCGTAGCGTGTCGGCATCGAGACTCCCGAAGCCCTACTCGACGAACAGCGATTCCATCCTCCGCTCCATCCTGTTTTACTCAACCTCGATCCTGACCGAAGGAAGTTTTCCCCATGTCCGATTCCCTCCATCTCCAACGTCTTTCCGGCGCTGCGATCAACGTTTGGCTGCCGGAACTGGCGCGGTTGCGCATCCAGGTGTTCCGCGAGTTCCCCTATCTTTACGACGGCAGCGCGGCCTACGAGGAAAAATATCTCAAGACCTACGTGGACGCGCCAGACAGCGTCATGGTGCTGGTCCGGGACGGCGAGCGGGTAGTGGGCGCGTCGAGCGGTTTGCCGCTGGAGGCCGAACCCCCGAACGTGATCGAACCGTTTCTGGCGCACGGCTATGACCCCAGGCGGATTTTCTATTACGGCGAGTCGGTCCTGTTGCCGGAGTATCGGGGACGGGGCCTGGGCAAACGGTTTTTCGAGGAGCGGGAAGCACATGCCCGTGGGCTGGGCCGTTTCGAGATCGCCTGTTTCTGCGCGGTCCAGCGACCCGTCGATCATCCGCGCCGTCCGGCGGGTTACGCGCCACTGGATGCGCTGTGGAACCGGCAAGGGTTCGTCCGGCATCCGGAACTGCATACCACCTTCTCGTGGCGGGATTTGGACGAGGACCAGGCATCACCCAAACCGATGGTATTCTGGCTGAAATCCCTGGTATGAACCGGCGCTCGCCTCCAACCCCTCGCACCCGCCAGCGAGCGAGGGGTTTGAAGTCTGGATTCAGACTTCCGTCACTGACGGCAACCCGGACAGCGCCATCGCCAGTTCGGCCTGATCGTATTCCTGATCGGTCAGCTTGCCAGCGAAATAATCTATATAAGCCGGCATGTCGAAGTGGCCGTGGCCGCACATATTGAACAGGATCGCCTGGCTTACCCCTTCCTCCTTGCAGCGCAGCGCCTCGTCAATCGCGCCCTTGATCGCGTGGTTGGCTTCCGGGGCTGGCAGGATGCCCTCGGTGCGGGCGAACAGTACACCGGCATCGAAGCAGGCCGTCTGATGGTAGGCCCGGGCCTCGATCAGGCCCAGTTCCTTGACATGGCTAACCAGCGGCGCCATGCCGTGATAGCGCAGGCCACCGGCATGGAAGCCGGGCGGGGTAAAGGTCGAGCCCAGGGTATACATCTTGACCAGTGGGGTCAGATGGGCGGTGTCACCGAAGTCATAGGCATAGGGGCCACGGGTCAGAGTGGGACAGGCCGCCGGCTCGACCGCCACGATCCGCACTGATCGTCCGCCTCGCAGTTGCGCCCCGAGGAAGGGGAAGGCAATGCCGGCGAAATTGGAGCCACCCCCGGTGCAGCCGACCACCACGTCCGGATAGTCATCGGCCATTTCCAACTGGAGCATCGCTTCCTGGCCAACCACGGTCTGATGCAGCAGGACGTGGCTCAGCACCGAGCCGAGCGAGTATTTGGTGTCATCGCGCTGGGCGGCGACCTCGACCGCCTCGGAAATGGCGATGCCGAGGCTGCCCGGATGGTCCGGCCGCTGGGCCAGGATTGCGCGGCCGGAGGCCGTTTCCTCGGAGGGTGAAGCGACGCAGCGCGCCCCCCAGCTTTCCATCAGCGCCCGGCGGTAGGGCTTCTGGTGGTACGAAACCCGCACCATGAACACCTGCACGTCGAGACCGAACAGCACCCCGGCAAAGGCCAGCGAGGAACCCCACTGGCCGGCGCCGGTTTCAGTGGTGAGGCGTTTGACCCCGGCTTCCTTGTTGTAGAACGCCTGGGCAACGGCAGTGTTGGGTTTGTGGCTGCCCGCCGGGCTGATCGATTCGTTCTTGTAGTAGATCCGCGCCGGGGTGCCGAGGGCCTGTTCCAGCCGGCGAGCGCGATACAGCGGGCTGGGCCGCCATTGCCGGTAAATCTCGCGCACCGGTTCGGGGATCTCGATCTCCCGTTCGGTGGACACTTCCTGCTGGATCAGCGCCATCGGGAACAGCGGCGCCAGATCGTCCGGGCCAATCGGTTTCTGGGTGCCGGGATGCAGCACCGGCGGCGGCGGTTTGGGCAGATCGGCCACCAGGTTGTACCAATATTTGGGCATCCTGCTCTCGTCGAGCAGGTATTTGACGGGTTGACTCATGTGGGTTCCTGAAAAAACGTTCGCTCGGCGGGCGGTTCGAGCCGTTCCCGCGGGCTGGATGAGATGATCTTAAGGGTTCGATACGCGCCGCCGGGCGCGCGGATGGCATTTTAGCGCAAGTTCAACCTCCTGAATGATTACAATTGGATGTGAATAATGGAGGCGCAATTCTGGAGCATTTAGCCATCAGTGTCGGTCAAATATCCGATCCGGTGGATTGATCACTGGCGACGGATGCCGGAAATTTGAGAGCATTCGTCGTGTTACGAGCGGAGGTAGTCATGCGCAAGCAGGCGGTATGGTTGGCGATTCTTCTGACCGGTGTGGCCCAGGCCGCCGCTCCACCGGCCGAGCCGAACGTCAAGAAGTGGCAGGATGAAAAAGGTGTGTGGCATTACGGCGACGCCCGCCCGGCTTCAGCCGACGCCGCCGGCAATAGCGCCGCCGAGGCCTACCAGCGTGGCGATTACATCAAGGCGTTTGAGGAATACATGCAATGGGCCAAGCAGGGCGATCCCCGCGCCCAGACCATGATCGGGCAGATGTACCTGCGCGGCCAGGGTGTGGGACAAAACGCGCGCAGCGCCATCGAGTGGTTCCGCAAGGCGGCCGTGCAAGGCAATACCGACGCCCAACTCCAGCTCGGGATGCTGTACGCCACCGACCCCAGCGTCGCATCCAGTGAGAAGGAGGCGCTGTTGTGGCTGCGCAAGGCGGCTGAATGGGGCAATGCCGAGGCGATATATAGGCTGGCGGGCAAGTTCGCCACCGGCCAGGGCGTCGTTCGGGATGACGGGGAAGCCGCCAGTAATTACCGACGAGCAGCGGAAAAGGGCCATGCTGGCGCCCAGTTTGAACTGGGAAATTTTTACGCCAGCGGGCGCGGCGTGTCG
>JAGTSD010000458.1 GCA_018262135.1 Pseudomonadota bacterium
AGTGGGGCGCGCGGCGCCCGCAGCGGGAACTGGTGCTTTGATCATCGGTGATCTCCTTTAATGAACTATTATGTTCAGTTTATATTGACAGCGCGGCGTTGTCAAGCAATACTGAACACATTGGTTCAATAAATCGAATAAGAGAGCGTGATCCGCCATGCGCACCAAAAGTCCTGCCCGCCGTCAGGCGATCCTCGACGTCGCCGCCCAGACCTTTCGCGAACTGGGCTACGAACGCACCACGATGTGTGAAATCCGCGCCCGCGTCGGCGGGTCGAAAGCCACCCTTTACAGCTATTTTGCCTCGAAGGAAGAACTGTTCTTCGCGGTGATCGCCGCCGACGTCGAGGCCGACGTCGAGGCGATCTATAGTTGCCTGGACCCGGCCGCCGAGCCGGTGGCGGACGCGCTGGTCGCCTTCGGCGAGCGGTTGCTGCACGCGCTGTACGCGCCCCCCGCGCGCGCGCTGCGCCGGCTGATCGTGGCCGAGGCCGGGCGTTCCGACCTCGGCCGGCTGTGCTACGAGCGCGGGCCGAAGCGCGGCCATGCCCGGCTGGCCGCGTTCCTGCGGGCGCTCATGGCCCAGGGCCGGCTGCCGGAGGCCGACGCGCGGGTGGCGGCCTGGCACCTGTACGGCTTGCTGGAAGCCGAAGGGTTGCAGCGGGGCCTGCTGTGTGCCCACGACCTTCCGACCGAGGATGAGATCGCCGGCGGCGTCCGGCGGGCCGTCGCCGTCTTTCTGGCCGCTTACGGGCCGGTGGCGCCCGCCGTCCCGAGGCCGGACGCGGTCGCGCCCGGCTCCGCCCTGGAGGCGGTCGGTTAGACCGCGCCCGGCCGGTGAAGGTCGAGGGCCACCGGACCTGGAAGGGCGTGACCCAACCGGTGACGCTGACCGTGACCGCGTTTCAGGTCATGCCACGTCCGGTCGGCGCATGCTGGCCCTGCTCAAACCAGGAAGGCGCCAAAGGCCAGGGCGAGCCCCAGCGGCAGGGGGTTGATGCCCAACCGCCAGGCTTTGACGGCGTCCAGCACGAAGATGACGACCGCCGCCACCAGAAGAATCTGTCTGAGGGAAAGGTTCATGAAGGCACTCCGTCGAAACGCTCTGGAGAGCTCGCGCCGCAACCGCGCCCCGGAGACCGGGAAGCCGATCGACCGGGAGACCTCGGTGCATCGACGGGATGTCGGCGGACTTCGACAGGTCACCACCCGCTCGCCCGAATCCATCGCCTGGCAGCCACCTCAAGCCGCTATGGGGATGCGGTCCGCGGCAAGGATCGGCGGCATCTCCGCGCCGAACCCTTCACGGAGGTAACCGGCGAGACCTTCCGCCACCGCCGATTCCGGGCGGCCCCGATGCAGAGTGATGGCGGTCGACGGTAGCGCTGGAAACCCCTCTTCGACCCCGAGCGGTCGCACCCCCGCCGGCAGCACGCTGCGGCACAGCGCGGTGACCGCCAAACCGGCCTTGACCGCGGCCAGGATGCTGCTGAAGCTGGCGCTGGTGTAGGCGATCCGGTAGGGACGGCCGCTCTGGTTCAGGCTGGCGAGCGCCCAGTCGCGGAACACGCAGCCGGCCTGGAACAGCGCCAGCGGCAGCGGCTCCTGTTCGTGGGCGAGATGGCGTTCGGCGGTAGCCCACACGACTGGTTCGCGGCGCAACACCTCGCCGGGTTCGCCGTCCGGCGGGCAACCGGCGGTGATCACCGCCAGATCGAGCCGCACCCCCGTCGCCAGCAGCCGCCGCAGATTCACGCTGGTTTCGCAGGTGACTTCCACTTGCACCCGGGGGAAAGCCCGGGCGAAGCGCGCCAGGATCTCGGGCAGGAAGCGGTCGACGTAATCGTCCGGCGTGCCGACGCACACCCGGCCGGACAACGCCGGGCGCATCAACGCCGCCACGGCCTCGTCGTGCAGCTTCAACAACCGGCGCGCGTAGCCGAGCAGGGCCTCGCCGTCCGGCGCGAGATCGACGATGGCCACGAAGGTGCGCAGCCCATCTGGATCGAGGTGAGCGGACATGATCAGCCCTCCATTCATCATTGAATATGATTGATCATATCAAATTTATTCGTTAGATAAATAGATAATCCTCCCCTATCCTCCGCCACGGATGATGCCGATGGAGGACAAGACGATGTTCCGCAATGCGACCCGATCCCTGGAATGCTCTGCCGATCGTGACCCCGACGTTCGCTCCCCCCTCGTCGCGCTGCTGGCCCGGTGGCGGGCATGGTACGCCGTCTATCGCCAGCGCCGCATTCTGCTGCGCCTCGACGAGGCCACGCTGAAAGACTTGGGGATCAGCCGCGTCGATGCACTTCAGGAAGGCTACAAGCCGTTCTGGCGCGCGTGATGGAGCGGGCCGCCGTGCGTGGCGGCGCGCGAGCGTCCGATCGGAGAGTCCGTACAAAAGCCAAGTACTTGACTTTTATGACACCAAAACTGGCTTCCAGCCGGCTGGATCGGCTAACACTTGGCTTTCGCTCATTTTTTAGTGCCGAAAACTAATTTATAAGTTATTGAAGATAATCATATATTAGAAAACTCTAATCTGTAGGTACCTGTTTAAGTCGGTGAGGTATACGGTTCGATCATGGGTAAATTACCAAGTAATGGTTCGGCCATGAGCGAGTATCTTTTTTATGTTATTGATATTTATCAAATTATCTACAAGCTATTGGTTTTTATTTATATTGTTTAAGATACTGATTTTGCTTGTTATTAAATTAATTTCTCAAACCAAAATGAGCGAAAGCCAAGTTTTGATGCTCCTTCTCCACCTATATTTTTTTGTTGTTAGTAGTTTTCGAGCCTTGACTCCAGATACGTCCTTGCTAAACCAAAGAACATAGT
>JAGTSD010000135.1 GCA_018262135.1 Pseudomonadota bacterium
CGTAATGCCACGAGAAGCCCACGCCCTGGCCCGGCAGGCCGATGTTGCCGAGGATGCAGGCGAAGTTGACGATGGCCCAATAGGGCATCTCGCCATGGTGCGCACGCTGGATCGCCCACGAGCCGCACAACTGGGTGCGCTTGCTGGCCATCAGGTCGGCGAGTTCGCGGATCTTCTGCGCCGGAATGCCGGTGATCTTCGAGGCCCATTCCGGCGTCTTCGGCGGCGTGCCGTCGGCATCCTTGCCTAACAGGTAGGCCTCGTAGCGGTCGAAGCCGACCGTGTACTGGTCGATGAAGGCCTTGTTGTGCTTGCCGTTGCTGACCAGGTGATAGGCCATCGCCAGGAACAGCGCCGTGTCCGTGTTCGGAACGATCCGCACCCACTCCGAACCCATCGCCTCGTCGGTCGTCGTGACCTGCGGGTTGATCGAAATGAACTTGACGCCGGCTTTCTTGATCGCTTCCCACCCCGCGTACATCTCGTGGTCGGCGACCGTGTACTCGATCCGGTTGTTCTTGTCCGGGTCGCAGCCGATGAAGACGACCAACTCGGAGTGGTCGCGCAACTGCTCCCAGGCGGTCTGCGCGGAATAGACCTCGAGGTCGCCGAGCACGAGCGGCATGATGACCTGCCCGGCGCCGGCCGAGTAGTCGCCGGTCGTCATCGAGGAACCGCCCAGCAGGTTGAAGAAGCGCCCTTGCAGCACGTTCGGGCGGAAGATCCCGCCATGCGACCAGCCGCCGTAGCTACTGCTGAAGCAGCCCTCGTTGCCGTACTTCTCGATCGTGTCGAGGATCGCCTTGGCCGTCAGTCCCAGGGCCGTGTCCCAACTGACCTGCACCCATTCGTCCTTGCCGCGCAGTTCGGGCTTACGACTGCCACCAGATTTCACGCCCTCAAGGTAGCCCTTGCGCACGACCGGTCCGGCAATGCGGGTCTTGTCGTAGGTGCGCTCGATCATGCCCACCATCAGCATTTCGGTGGGCCGCTTGTCAGCCGCCGTCGGCGTAATCTTGGTGACCTTGCCGCGATCAACCGTGGCGATGAAGGGACCGTAGTGGTCGGCATGCGGCGCCGTGCCGGTGAAATTCTTCAGCGCGGCAAGCGCATCCTGCGGCTCGGCCAAGGCCGCTGCGAGCGCGCGCGGAATCGGCGCGAGGTGAAAACCGGCGAGAACCCCGACTGTGGCTCCATAGTGGAGAAATTGGCGGCGGCTGATGTTCATACTGGATTCTCCTCTGGGCGGTACGGGAATCGTTCTTTGTGCGGGACAGTTCAATTCTGCTCCAGTGCGGTCCGCGGCACAACGCAATTCGTTGCGCAAGTCCGCACCGCGTACCCATTCAGCTCATCGAAGTCCAGCGTGCGCTCGCTCATCGCCGTCGCGCCACCATCGCCGCACAGTTGCCGGAAGTAGCCCTGCAACTGCTTTGCCACGAATCGCGCGGTGTCTTCAGGGAAGCAAACGGATAACGATCTCTTGCCTCGCAGTCCTCCCGCCTCAAGCATGGTACGGAATACCATAGGGCAAAAATTCAACCCGGCTTTCAGGCTCGGGGGCGGGTGAAAACCCAATCATATGACTGGTTAGGCTCAGACTACGCGGGCGGTTCGATGCCCAGTTCCCGCAACCGCGCCGCCAGCCGCTCCGCCCGCTGGCGTTCCTGTTCCGCCTGCCGCACTGATTCTTCGGCCCGCTGGCGTTCCTGTTCCGACCGCTGCTCGGCTTCCATCGCCCGCTGTTGCTCGCGCCGGGCCAATTCCGCGCCGGTCGGAATCAGCCGCCCCTCGCGGTCGGCCCAGCGCAACCAGAGCGTCTCCGTCCCCTCGTATTCGCCCTGCCACAGGCTCAGACCCAGCCCGACCGCGTCCAGCAGGCCACCGACCTGTTCGATATAACCCTGGCTTACCCCCGCGAACTGGTAGATGCGCAACATCCGATCCGACAACAGGCGCCAGGGATCGAAAATCACGTAGTATGGAATTCCAATCGCTTCGTACTGGCGCAACTTGCCGCCATCCTCGCCACCTTCCTGGTTGGAAACGATCTCCACCACTACCGCCGGCGACTTGCCATCCTGAACCCAGACGAAATAGGAACGATTGCCTTTCTGACTCAAATCCGGTCCCAGCCCCGGTATGTCCAACGCCAACATCACGTCGGGAACCAGCGGCGGCTGCCGCAGGGCGTAGAACAACCCGACATTGGCCAGAGCCAGAAAAGCACGATGATCGGGCGCGCACTTCTCCGGGCCAGCCCAAGCGCTGTAAAGCGGTTCCGTCAGCAGTCGTTGTTGTTTTTCCGACAGAATATTATCCACGGGGGTATCGTTCTCGGTCACCAGGTTTTCCATTTCGCGTTCGGTCATGGCGCGCACTTCCGCCAGTTCCACTTCCCACTCCTCCAGCCGCCGGGATTCCGTCGCGATGCTGGCCACACTCATCAGTCTTCTCCTCGCCTGCCATCTTGATTGCAAAGTTTACCGCAACCCCGCGCAACGCCTTCGTGGACTGCTACAACCACGAACTGATTGATAGCCACCGCGTCTTTACCGAAAGCGTAGAGTTGCAACCGGATACTGGCAGGGTCAAAGATCGAAAATCCTTTCCGCCTGATCCACCCGCGCGGCGTTCAGCAACCAGCGCCGCAGAATCTCCCGGTCGTGGCAAGCCCGCAGGCGATCCTCAATAGTAGCGTCCACCACCAGTTCCCGCCCCCGCAACAACGCCAGGATCGCTTCCATAATTCCTTCCTCACGCCCTTCCTCGCGCACATCCTCCAGGTTGGCATAGCCGCGACGTTGCAGCAGATTGCGCAAGACCACTTCGTGCGCTGCATCACGGTCGAAAAGCGCCCGCACTGGCACCGGGTTACGCAGCACGCCGGGCAACTCCAGGGTATCGCTGGCGGTGTAGACCTGCATCGGCCCATCCGGGCGATGGACCTCCACCCGCTGGGGTCCCACCAGCCGCACCACCCACACCTGGCGCGTTCCCGCCGCCAGCAACTCGGCGACCTTGTCCTTCAGTTCGCGCTCGTCCCGACCGGGGCCGGCGTACTCCACCGCCAGCGGTGGCGCTTCAGTCAACCAGGTGTTATTTCCACTGGGCGGCGTCGCCCGCACCACCACATCCGGCGCTCGCAAGGCGCCGGGCTCGGGGCTGATACCGACATCGGCACCCGTCCACTGCACGTCGGGGTCGCTGTCCAGCACCAGGCCGCCGGTCAGGCTGCCCGAACCGTGTCGCCAGCCGGCGGGGGCGCAGTAAATGGGATGGCCGTTGGAAAGTTCGTAGCGGTCGCCATCACGCAACTGGTCAGCGCGAAACGGGCCACGGGTGAGGCGGTGGGGTTGGTCGGCCATGGCAATCTCCTGATCGGGGCGCAGAATGCAACATCGAACTTAGAGTCATTATTACAGAGTTTTCGCCGTGGCTTTTCCATCCTCGCAAACCCCGATCATCCATAGACGCCAGTCGGGAACCTTGGCACACTTCACCCATGATCGCTCCTCTCTATAATGACCGCCTGCTGCGCGCCCTGCGCCGCGAACCGGTGGATCGCACTCCGGTCTGGCTGATGCGCCAGGCGGGGCGCTATTTGCCGGAATACCGCGCCATCCGCGCCCGCGCCGGCAGCTTCATCACTCTGTGTCAGACGCCGGAACTGGCCTGCGAGGCCACCCTGCAACCGCTGGCGCGGTTTCCACTGGACGCGGCGATTCTGTTTTCCGATATATTGACCATCCCCGACGCTATGGGCCTGGGACTTTCCTTCAGCGAAGGCGAGGGGCCGCAATTCGCCCGGCCGGTCTGCTCGACGGCGGATATTGACCGGCTGGGCGTTCCCGACCCGGAGGTGGAATTGCGCTACGTCATGGACGCGGTGCGGCTGATCCGCCGGGAGCTGGCCGGGCGGGTTCCCCTGATCGGTTTCGCCGGCAGTCCGTGGACTTTGGCGACTTACATGGTCGAGGGTGGTTCCAGCAAGGATTACGCCCGGATCAAGGGCCTGCTTTACAACCAGCCCGATGCACTGCACCGTTTGCTGGACATGACCGCCCGCGCGGTGACCGCCTATCTGAACGCCCAGGTCGCGGCGGGTACCCAGGCGCTGATGGTATTCGATACCTGGGGCGGCATCCTTACGCCGCGCGCCTACCGCGAATTTTCGCTGGCCTACATGGCGCGAATCGTCGCCGGTCTGACCCACGCAGCCGAGGGCCGGCCTGTCCCGGTGATTCTGTTCACCAAGGGCGGCGGCGCGTGGCTGGAGGACATCGCCGCGACCGGCTGCGATGCGGTGGGGGTGGACTGGACCGTGGATTTGGGCGACGCCCGCCAGCGGGTGGGCGACCGGGTGGCGCTACAGGGCAATCTCGACCCAGCCGTGCTGTACACCGCCCCCGACTGCATCCGCCGGCAGGTCGCGCAAGTCCTGGCTGATTTTGGCCCCGGTCCTGGCCATGTCTTCAATCTCGGCCACGGCATCCAGCCCGGGGTCGCCCCAGACGCTGTCCGGGCCCTGGTTGAGACCGTGCATGAATTGAGCGCGCCAGGCCATGCGGGCGCCGCGTCGTGAGAGTATCAGGATGACGCGAATGGGGAATCCACGGCCAGCCCCGGTTCGGACCTTGTCCTCCGGCGTTGTGGTAGTGCACTGGAACCGCGACCATTACGACTACCTGCTCTTGCGCGCCTACAATTACTGGGACTTTCCCAAGGGCGTGGTGGAAGCCACCGAATCGCCGCTGGAAGCGGCCGTGCGCGAAGTCGAAGAGGAAACGACGCTGACCGGCCTGCGATTCCGCTGGGGCGACGTATACCGGGAAACCCATCCCTACAATCAGGGCCGCAAGGTAGCCCGCTATTACATCGCCGAAGCGCCGAATACCGCTGTGCGGTTGCCACCCAACCCGGCACTGGGCCGACCCGAGCACAGCGAATACCGCTGGGTGGACCGCGCTGAGGCCTGGACCCTGCTGACCCCACGGGTGCGGGCGATTCTGGAATGGACGGACAGCATCATCACCCGACCCATGCGGCGGCGCTGAACGGATTGCCGGATATACCCCCCATTCTGCTTGGAGAATCTTGCGATGGCTCAGGATTACCAGCCTCTCCCGTTTCACCGCCTGGACAGCGGCGCCAGCTATTTTCGCCCCCGGCAATCCCTGCCAGAGCGGGTGACCACCGACGATCCCGCCCTGGCGGCGATGACCGATCTCAGTCAGGTCACCGCCTACACCACCGAGCTGACCACGCCGCTGAGCAAGGCACTGGACCTGATGATCAAACGGGGCGTGCGGTTGCTGCTGGTGAACAACGCTGACCGTCAGATTATCGGGCTGATCACCAGCCGCGACATCGAGGGCGAGAAACCTGGACGCCTTCTGGCCAGGGCTGGCGGCGCCTGGGAGGATCTGCTGGTTGCCGACATCATGACCCTCCAACCCAGGATGAAAGTGCTGCTGATGGAGGAAGTGGCCAACGCGCGGGTGGGCGACATCATCGCTACCCTGCGCCAAGCCGACCGCCAGCACGCGCTGGTGGTGGACGCCAACCCCGAAACCGGCAAGCCGGCGGTGCGCGGCCTGTTCTCACTGTCGCAAATCGGCTTGCA
>JAGTSD010000136.1 GCA_018262135.1 Pseudomonadota bacterium
CGTCAGGTATTCAACGACAGCCAGCCCGGCGCGCGGACCGGAAGGAGAGCGTGTGAAGATGAAGGCATAGGCCATCAAGAGGAAGGGAATCGACCCCACCACGATCTGCACCCAAAAACCGATCCGGCCCAGACGGGAAAAGGTTTTAGCAAGGTTCTGGATTCCCGACCGTTGCAGACTTTCCATGAGTTTTTTTAGCATGACGATTCCTGCTTTTTCGGTGTGTGTTTCTGGAAGATATGAGCGGGCCATACCCACTCGACGAAACGACGGCGCCGATGGCTGAATCAGGCCAACGGCGCGGATAACGCTCAACGTATCTCAAATTCAGCGCGGCACCCACGATCTACCCATACCCCACGCCGGTTGTAGCCCCAGGAACTGTCGAAACGACACGGCGCTCGGCTCAATTGCCGAACCAGGATCACTTCATTGCGAACATCCGCCCGGCACAACTGGCGACCGCCGCCCTCGGCGGCGCAGGTCAACCGTTGCCCACGTCGGCGATCGCTACTGCCGACGCGAAATTCAGCGCGGCAACCGCGATCCACCCAGATGCCGCCCCGGTCATAACCCCAAGTCTGGTTTTTCCGGCAAGCTGCATTGCTCAACTGCCGCTGGAGTTGTACTCCACCCCGGGTGTCGATGCGGCAATACTGGTAGCGGTTATGGGTCGACTCGCAGGTGATATGACGCGGGCGAGCTTCAGCGTTCTGCACCGGGAGTCCCGTCAATGCCGCCACTAATACGCTACCGAGTAAAGCGGTCGCCAGGGTCATCGGTCTGGTTTGGTTTGCATCGTTTAGTGATACCTCAGTTTAGATGATGAACTTCAATCGTGGCGCAACCGGATCAATATCCGTGGAACATCACTCCGCCCAGGATGAGGATCAGCAGCAACATGAATAAGCCGGCTACCGGCCATTGCCTCAGTCCGCCTTCCACCCGTTCCAGGGCATCTTCGCAGCGGACGACGACCCGCAACGCCGGTTGGCCGACCACCACGATGTCGCCTTCGGGTATCGGTGGCAGATACCGCCCCCAGCGCCAAAGCCCGAGCGCCAGTCCAGCGCCGATCAAAATCGGCCATAACGCCGCCCAGAGAATTTTAGGCTGGAGTACATCATCATAGACGCCGATTCCGGTCACCCCATACAGCGTCCAGGGAACGCCGATCGCGGCAACGAACATTAACATCCAGGACAAAGCGAAGCCGATGGGCGCCGATGCCGAGGGATCGGGCGAGGCGCTCGCCGCCAACCGATGGAGGAAATGCAGCATCAATAGTGTAGTCCCAATCGCCGACAAGGTTGCCAGCAGTTCCACCCGTCCATCCCCTAAAACCGGCTTCACCGCCAGTTTGGCCAAAGCGCCGCCAGTCAGAGGGAGCCCGCCGATCCCCAAAGCCAGGATTGCCGCCGGCACCAGCACCCACCAGAGACGGCGCGGGCCAGTGGCGGCCACCACGCCGACCGCGAGGAACAGCGCTCCCTTGGCCAGCAGGTGGTGCGCCGAATAGAACGTTGCGGCCATCACAGCATTGCTCTGACCAGCCGCCAGCCCCATGCCGAGAACCGCCGCGACTACGCCCATCTGGCTCACGCTGGAATAGGCCAGCACCGTTTTCGGATTGGGTTGCGTGATCCCGATGACGACGCTGTAAAAGGCCGTCAACAGGCCGACGGCGGTCAGGGCAACGCCCCAGTCCGGTAGCGGAACGTCGAATGGCAGGAAGCGGATCAGCCCGATGACGCCGGCCTTGATGATCGCGCCGCTGAGCACTGCCGAAGCCGGCATCGGGGCCGCTGGATGGGCGATGGGCAGCCAGACATGCAGTGGAACCAGCCCCATTTTCAGCCCAAAACCGGCGATCAGCAGCGCCACGGTCGGGTCGCGCCACGGCGATGTCGGCAACGTCGCCAGCGCATCGCGGATCGCCAAGCTGTCGCCGGGAATGGCGCTCGCCAGCAGCACGAAGCCCATCAGCAGGAAAATTTCCCCAAGCAAAGCAAGAACCAGATAGATGATCCCCGCTCGCCGCGCCCTGGGCGTGCCGTCAAAAACCACCAGACCGTAAGCGGCCAGGCTGAGCAGCGCGAACGTCAGGTAGAAGGTGAACAGGTCTGCCGCGACAAACACCCCCAGGCTGCCGGTCAGGGTCAGCAACCAGTAGATCGAGAATCGTCCCAGATTCGGGTGACCGCGCAGATAGGTTGAGGCATAGAGCCCCGCTGCGCTCCACAGCAGCGCGGCAACGCCGAGCAGGATTGCGCCCGGCATATCGAGGACGAAGGTGATGTGCAAGCGCGCCTCGTTGAACACCCAAGGCGGACGGTTCACCGCCCACAATGCGGTCGCCAGCGCCGGAAGCGGCGCGAATGCGAATAACGTCGGCATACGCTCCCGCACCATCCGCCACCCGCAGGCCAGCAGCAGCGCGACCGGCGTCGCGAAAGAAATGAGCAACAACATTTCGGCGCTGATCATGGCAGACCCATCCCGGCTTTCGCCAGGCGCCCGATCTGCACCAGGTCAAAAGCCCCCAGCCGCACGAACCCAAGCAGCACCGAACAAAGAGCTAAAGCCAATACCACCACTTCCCGGTATCTGGCGACCGGAGCGCGCAGGGTCACCGATTGGCGTGAGCCGAACAGTGCCGGGGCGAGGACGCGGAACAGATAGCCGCCGGTGAGCAGCCCACCACCGAGAATGACCAGCGCCCACCACCATTGCCCGGTCTCAATCGTCGCGGTGAGCAGCAGCCATTTCGCCGCGAAGCCACCACTCGGCGGCAGTCCCATCAATGACATTCCCGCCAGCGCAAAGGCCAGCACGGTGATCGGCAACGCCCGGCCAATGCTGCTGAGATCCGCAATGCGGTCATGACCGAGGGATTGAGCGATCAGACCCGCCGCCATAAACATCGCGGCTTTGGCGAAGGCGTGGGAAACCGCCTGGAGAACGCCGCCGCTCCAGGCGCTGGTCGAAACGACCGTCGCCGCCAGTTCGGTGTACAGGTCAGCAGCAGCGAACGACCCCGACTCAGGACGCACGATGAGAGGAAAGATGAGAAAAAGATAGCCGATCTGAGCCACGGTCGAATAGGCGATCAGCAGTTTCAGCCGGGCTTGCCGAAGCGCCAGCACACTGCCAAACAGAATCGCTGCAGCGCCTAAAGTGGCCAGAACCTGCGCCGCTGTCGGATTCATCAATGCGGGCATCGCATCGAACCAAAGGCGAACGATGAGGAATAGCGATGCTTTGATGACCAGGGCCGAGAGCACCGCGCTAGCCGCTGCCGGAGCGCCCGCATGAGCGGGGGGTAACCAGAAATGCAAGGGAAACAGCGCGGTCTTGGCCATCAGTCCTACGGTCATCAGCGCGGCGGCGCCCCAGGCGACCGGTTCAGGACGCACCAGGCCGGATAGCAGGCCAATATCCAGCGTGCCATAGGCCCCGTAGAGCAGCACCGCGCCCAGCAGATACAGCACCGAGCCGAACAGCGCGAACAACAGATAGCGCAGCCCGGCCGCGAGCGTTCCAGCACGACCATCGAGACAGACCAGGGGTATGGCGGAAAAGGTCAGCAGTTCCAGCGCGACAAACAGGCTAAAGAGATCGTTGCTGAGAAAAACGAGGTTCAATGCGCCCCACAAGGCCAACAACAGCGCCCAGAACGTCAGCGAGGTGCGTGTCTCGGGTTGCCCTGGAAGGGTGCGGAACTCGGTCCGGGCGAAAATTCCGGTCGCGCCGATTACTGCCACCGTGGTCAGGATGAAAATGGCCGACAGTCCATCCGCACGCAACGCCACGCCGAGCGGCGGCATCCAGCCGCCCAAGTCGTAGACCAGCGCGTCGTCGGCACGGATCACGCTGACGACCAACATCACGGCAATTGCCAGTCCGACCGGCATCAGCCATAGAGCGATGCGGCCCGCATAACGCCCACCGACAACCAGTGCCAGCAACAGGCCCGCGACCGGCAGGACCAACGCCAGCACGAGCAGGTTCGATGGGTCTTGCATCATGGGTCGTTGCTCCGCGCTGGCGCGTGGATGGAAGGGTCCTCGGTGTCCAGGGTGATGGCCTGGCCGGTTTCCTGGAACAATCGCAGCAACAACGCGACGGCCAGGGCTGTGGCCGCGAAGGCAACGACCAGCCCGGTAATGACCAGCGCCTGCGGCACGGGATCGCTGTTCAGCCCGGCTCCCGCGCCCCTTCGCGCAATGACGCCGAATAACAGGAAAACGCCGCTGCCGAGCAGGTTGAACGCCAAAATCTTACGCAGCGGCTGGGGATTAACGATCAAGCCGAACAACCCCAAACCGACCAGAATCACGCTGCTCAACCCGAACAGGGTCGTCGTGCTGATCATGACGGAGTCCTTGTCGGCGGGCCGGCGATGAGCAGACCGAGCGCCACCGCGATGGAAAGGGTGAGCACCAACTCAATGGTGAGGATGAGTGGCTTCGCGTAGCCCGCCGGGTAAGCCAGAAACGCATCAGCGAACCCGATGCCCGCCAGGCCAATCACCAGGAACACTGCGGAACCTGCGACCAGTAGCCACCGTAGCCAGCGCCGACTGACCGGAGGCGCCTCCGCCAGTCCAGCCGTCAGGATAAGAGCCCACATGGCGGCCAGGACCGCGCCGCCTTGAAAAGCGCCGCCGGGTTGATCAGCCCCATTCCAGCATAGATAGATACCGACGATGATCCCGAATGGCGGTAGCACCTGCGCGAGCAGGGTCAGGGCGCCATCCGGGCGATGATACCGTAGTCGCGGTGCGCCGCCCCAGTCGCGATCTGCAGCCAGCGACCAGACCCCAAGCAACGCCGGCAGCAGCACCACCGCTTCCAGCAAGGTATCAATGGCGCGATAAGCGAGCAGCACGCCAGTCACCGGATTGCCGAGTCCAGTCGCGGGTAAGTGGGCGACGACTGCCGGGGCCAACGTCGGCGCAGGATCGGGCAGCAGCAGCACCATCGCCGCCAGTCCCGCTGAGACCAGAGCGCATAACACCCCAGCTACCCACCGCAGGGCCAAGCCGGGCGGTGCGGAAATGTTCTTGGCGTTCTGGAGACGCGCCGCCGCTCCCAGCAACAGCAGGCCGGTTAAGCCGCTACCCATGGCAGCCTCAGTCAGCGCTACATCCGGCGCGGCGAGACGCACCCAAATCAGCGCCAGCAATAACCCGTAAGCCACGAAGCCGATCACTGAAGTAAAGGTGTCGCGCACCGCAAGGGTCCAACACGCTACTGCTAAAACCAGCAGGGTCAGACCGATATCAACCGCCAGCGCCAGAGTCATACCGGCGGCCCTCCGTCCCGCGCCGCCCGCGCCATGAGCTGACTGACCGTTGTCGCGGCGAATAAGACGATCAACCAGATAGCGATGAGCTTGATCGCACCGAGCGGCCACGCGACCTGCGGCAGCAGGCCGATCACCACCAGGCCAAGCCCCAGGTTGTCGGCTTTGGTCAGCGCGTGCAGGCGAGTGAGGGGATCGGGAAAGCGCAGTAACCCGACTGTACCCGCGAGAAAAAAGAAGGCGCCAGCCACGACCGCGAAGATCGTGAAGAGGCCCAGGGCAATACTCATTCGCTGTGGGTCTCCTTGGAGTCGTCACCGTCCGGGTGAGAAGCGCCCTGTACGAACGCAACCGAGGCAAAGGCAGCGAGGAGCGCCAGCACCAGCGCGACATCGAGCACCGCGTTGGCTTCCGTAGCCACGCCCAGCAGCAGCAGCGCCGCGATGCCGCCGGTGCCGAACAATTGCGCCGCCATCATCCGATCGGCGGCTGCCGGCCCACGCAGGATGCGAACCATCCCCAGAGCGACCGTCGCCAGCACAAAGACAGCGGCGGCGAGCAGAAGGTCAGGTATCGTCATGCGTTCCACCCAGCGCGCGGATCAACAGTCCCTCGTCGATGGCGAGTTGCGCCGCCACCGGCTGTTCGACATCGAGGCAATGATAGAGGAGCGCGCCGTGGGCGTCGACGCCGGCCAGCAGCGTGCCCGGCAGCACGCTCGTCAGCGCGCCGAACGCATTGCAGGCCGGGCCCGGGGGGAGGCGTACCGGATAGACGACGAACCCCGGTCGCAACGGCAGTCGCACGGACAGCGCCCGCTGGGCGACGTCCACGCCTCCCATGATGGACTCCTGCCCAAAGCGCAGCGCGAGCCTGGCCAGGGCAGCGTACCGCAATCGGCCATCGCCGGGCGGCAACAGGCGCAGGCTGGTCCAGGTCGCGGCGGCAGAGGCGAACAGCCCGGCTGCAAGATCGGCCGGATCGGGGCCAATGAGCAGCAGCCAGAAGCCGAAGA
>JAGTSD010000007.1 GCA_018262135.1 Pseudomonadota bacterium
GTTGGCCATGGTCAGCCGGGTGCTGTGGGCCGAAAAGTATTTCACGAACTCAATGGATCACCCCCAACCTCACGCATTGACCCCGGAGGATTGGGAAGTCTTGCTCGATCAGCTCGCTTCTACGCCCTGAATGGCCAAAGTCGAGTATCGATGACCCGGAATTCAACCCGATCACCGAAGGGTCCGGTTCGAGCAGGCCCAGGCAAACGCGTCGCTATTGCTGCTATCATCCGCGTTCCCCGCCCGACCCAGGAGAGTCCCCGCGATGCTGCGTTTCCGTGGAAGCCCCGCCCTGTCGCCATTCCGTCGGCAAAAACTGCTGACCGCGCTGCGTCGGCGGGTTTCGACCATCGCTGATGTCTACGCCGAGTTCGTGCATTTCGTGGACGGTTCGTTGACGACGCATGATCGCGAAGTGCTGGATCGGTTGCTGCACTACGGCCCCACCGCCACGCAGCGGCATCTCACCGGCGAACCGACTTTGCTGGTCATCCCCCGGCCTGGCACGATTTCGCCTTGGTCCTCCAAAGCCACCGACATCGCCCATAACTGCGGTTTGCAACACGTTCGTCGCATCGAGCGCGGCGCAGCGTATTACCTGGAATCCCTGCAAACGTTGACTGCCGATGAATTGGCTGCGTTGCAACCGTTGCTGCACGACCGGATGACCGAGGCAGTGTTATCGCCGGACGACGATCCCGCCGTTCTATTTGCCCATGCCGAACCGGCGCCGCTGGCGACCGTGGACGTGCTGGGCGGCGGACGGGAGGCGTTGGTGACCGCCAACCGCGAATTGGGACTGGCGCTGTCGGAGGACGAAATTGATTACCTGCTGGACAGCTTCATCCGGCTGGAACGCAACCCAACCGACGTGGAACTGATGATGTTCGCGCAGGCCAACTCCGAGCATTGCCGGCACAAGATTTTTAACGCCGACTGGATCGTGGACGGTGTGAAGCAGGACCGCTCGCTGTTCGCCATGATCCGCCATACCCATCATTGCCATCCCGATAATGTGCTCTCCGCCTACAGCGACAATGCGGCGGTGATGACCGGTTTTCCCGCCGGGCGCTTCTTCCCCGATCCGGCGGATGGCGAATACCGCTACCACGCCGAAGATGTTCACATCCTGATGAAGGTGGAAACGCACAATCACCCGACTGCGATTTCCCCCTTTCCCGGCGCAGCCACTGGCTCTGGCGGCGAAATCCGCGATGAGGGCGCGACCGGGCGCGGCGCAAAGCCGAAGGCGGGTCTGTGCGGCTTCTCGGTCTCCAATTTGCGGATTCCCGACTTCATCCAGCCGTGGGAACGGGACTATGGCAAGCCGGGCCGCATCGTTTCGGCGCTGGACATCATGCTGGAAGGCCCCATCGGCGCGGCGGCTTTCAACAATGAATTCGGCCGTCCGAATCTGGCCGGCTATTTCCGCGCCTTCGAGGAAGATGGCCCCGACGGCCAGCGGCGCGGCTACCACAAGCCGATTATGATCGCCGGCGGGCTGGGCAACATCCGCGCACCGCACGTTCACAAGGCCGAACTGCCGCCGGGAACGGCGATTGTAGTTCTCGGTGGGCCGGCGATGCTGATTGGCTTGGGCGGCGGCGCGGCTTCCAGCATGGCAGCGGGCAGTTCCCATGAAGATCTGGATTTCGCCTCGGTACAGCGCGGCAACCCGGAAATGCAGCGCCGCGCCCAGGAAGTCATAGACCGTTGCGTTGCGCTGGGCGCGAGCAATCCCATCCTCTCGATTCACGACGTGGGCGCGGGCGGCCTGTCCAATGCTGTCCCGGAAATCGTCCACGGCGCGGAGCGGGGCGGTATGTTCGAGTTGCGCGCGGTTCCCAACGACGATCCCGGCATGACGCCGATGCAGATCTGGTGCAACGAAGCGCAGGAACGCTATGTGCTAGCCATCGCCGCCGAGGGGCTGGCGACGTTCGAGGCGTTGTGCGAGCGCGAGCGTTGCCCTTACGCGGTGATCGGCGTCGCCACCAGCGAACCGGAATTGACGGTCACGGATCGGCAATTCAACAACCGGCCGGTGGATTTGCCGATGAACGTGCTGTTTGGCAAGCCGCCGAAGATGTTGCGCGATGTTACCGATCATTCTGTCGAGGCTCCCTCCCTTCTTGTGGGAGAGGGTTGGTGTGGGGGGGTAAGTCTCACCGACGCTGTGGCGCGGGTGCTGCGCTTCCCGGCAGTGGCCGACAAGAGTTTCCTCATCACCATCGGCGACCGCACTGTGACCGGGCTGGTGTGCCGTGATCAAATGGTCGGGCCGTGGCAAGTCCCGGTGAGCGATGTCGCGGTCACGACCACCAGCTTTGATGTTTATACCGGCGAAACGATGGCGATGGGCGAGCGCACGCCGCTGGCGGTGTTGAACGCGCCGGCTTCAGGACGGATGGCGGTCGGCGAGGCGATCACCAACATCGCCGCTGCCCGGATTGAGAAACTCGGCGACGTCAAGTTGTCGGCGAACTGGATGGCGGCGGCCGGCCATCCCGGTGAGGATGCTCGCCTGTTCGATACCGTCAAAGTCGTAGGGATGGAACTGTGCCCGGCGCTGGGCGTCGCCATTCCGGTCGGCAAGGATTCGCTGTCCATGAAGACGGTCTGGGAGGCCAAGGGCGCGCGCAAAAGCGTGGTCGCGCCGCTGTCGCTGATCGTGTCCGCCTTCGCGCCGGTTCAGGATGCGCGCCGGACCCTCACGCCGCAGTTGCGCACCGACCGGGGCGACACCGACCTGATCCTGCTGGATCTCGGGCGCGGGAAAAATCGCCTGGGCGGTTCGGCGGTGGCTCAGGTTTACAACCAGTGGGGCGACGTGGTTCCCGACGTGGATTCGCCGGCCGATCTGAAAGCATTTTTCGCCGTGATTCAGGAACTCAACGCGGCAGGTCGGTTGCTGGCCTATCACGACCGTTCCGACGGCGGTCTGCTGGCGACGCTGGCGGAAATGATGTTCGCCGGCGGTTGTGGGGTGACCGTGCTGCTGGATGATCTGGACGGCGAGGGTCCGCTGGCAGCCCTGTTCGCTGAGGAACTGGGCGCGGTGCTGCAAGTGCGGGCGTCGGATCGCCGCGCGGTGCTGGCGCGACTGGCTGCCGTCGGCTTGGGCGAATGCAGCCATGTCATCGGCGCGCCGAATGCCGAGGATCGGCTGATTGTGCGCCATGCCGGTGAAGTGGTGTTCACCGCGTCCCGCGCCGAACTGCGGCGGCTGTGGTCGGAAACCAGCTATCGGCTACAGACGTTGCGCGATCATCCCGATTGCGCCCGCGAGGCGTTCGCGGCGGCCTGTGATCCTGCCGATCCGGGGCTAAACGTCCGGCTGACCTTCAATCCCGCCGAGGATATCGCCGCGCCGTTCCTCGCCGAAGGCGCACGGCCCCGGATCGCCATCCTGCGCGAACAGGGCGTCAACGGCCAGGTGGAAATGGCGGCGGCGTTCGACCGGGCCGGTTTTGCAGCGGTGGATGTCCACATGAGCGACCTCATCGGCGGGCGCGTCTCGCTGGCCGATTTTCACGGTATCGCCGCCTGCGGGGGCTTCTCCTACGGTGACGTGCTGGGCGCTGGCGAGGGCTGGGCCAAGTCCATCCTGTTCAATCCGCGCGCCCGCGATGAATTCGCCGCCTTCTTCGCCCGCCTGGACAGCTTTGGGCTGGGGGTATGCAACGGCTGTCAAATGTTGTCCAACCTGCATGAACTGATCGCCGGGACCGAGTTATGGCCGCGCTTCGTGCGCAACCGGGTGGAGCAGTTCGAAGCGCGGCTGAGTCTGGTGGAAGTGCTGCCGTCGCCATCGCTGTTCCTGCGCGGCATGGAAGGCTCGCGCTTGCCCATCGCGGTAGCGCATGGCGAGGGTCGCGCCGAATTCCGGGATGAAAATGGACCGGATGCCGCGCTGGTAGCCGGGTTGGTGACATTGCGGTTCGTGGACCACTTCGGACGACCCGCTGAAACCTATCCCGCCAATCCGAACGGCTCGCCGGGGGGCATTACCGGACTGTGCAGCCGCGATGGCCGGTTCACCATCCTGATGCCGCACCCGGAACGGGTGTTTCGGACGGTGCAGTATTCCTGGCATCCCGATGGCTGGGGCGAGGATGGGCCGTGGCTGCGGCTGTTCCGCAACGCCCGGCGGTGGCTTGGGTAATCACGCTATTCACGTCCACGGAAGACACGGAAAACACGGAAGGAATTCTCGGAATGGCCTTCGTCTTTTTGGAAGTTCGTCTTTTTCCGTGCCTTCCGTGTCTTCCGTGGACCATTTCCATGATCGAGGAGACAGACTATGGCCAAAGCAATCCGCATCCATGAATACGGCGGCCCCGAAGTGCTGCGCTGGGAGGAAGTTGAGGTCGGCGATCCCGGTCCCGGACAGATCCGGGTGCACCATGGCGCTGTTGGTCTCAACTACATTGATGTTTATCACCGCACTGGCCTGTATCCGTTGCCGTTGCTGCCCTGGATTCCGGGCATGGAAGGGGCAGGCCGGGTGGAGGCGGTGGGCGAGGGCGTGACTGAGTTCAAGGTCGGCGACCGGGTGGCCTATGCCAGCCCCCCGGTTGGCGCCTATGCCGAGGTCCGGCTGATGCCCGCCGACCGGGTGGTGGCGCTGCCGGATGCCATAGACGAGCGCACCGCTGCCGCCATGATGCTGCAAGGCATGACCGTTCAATGTTTGCTGCGGCGCACCTATCGGGTGCAACCGGGCGATACCATCCTGTTGCATGCCGCCGCTGGCGGGGTTGGGCTGATCGCCAGTCAGTGGGCACAGCATCTGGGCGCGATCGTGATCGGCACGGTCGGCAGCGATGAGAAAGCCGAACTGGCCCGCGCCCACGGCTGCCATCACGCCATCGTCTACACCCGCGAGAATTTTGTCGAGCGGGTGCGCGACATCACGGGCGGCCAGGGCGTGGCAGTGGTTTACGACTCGGTGGGCAGGGACACCTTCATGGGGTCGCTGGACTGCTTGCGGCCCATGGGGATGATGGTCACTTTTGGCAACGCCTCGGGGCCGGTGCCGGCTTTGGAACCCAGTGTTCTGGCTGCCAAGGGTTCACTGTACCTGACCCGGCCAACCATAATGACCTATACCGCCAAACGCGCCGATCTGGTGGCCAGCGCTGCCGAACTGTTCGAGGTGGTGCGGAGCGGGGCGGTCAAAATCGAAGTCCGCCAGACCTACCCCCTGGCCGAGGCCGCCCGGGCGCACCGTGACCTGGAAGCGCGCCGGACGACTGGCTCGACCGTGCTGCTGCCCTGACCCTTCGCGTCATGCACGAACTGTCACTGTGCATGGAGTTGATTCGCGTCATCGAGGACCAGGCTCGCCACCAGCCGTTTCGCCGGGTGCGCACGGTTCGGTTGGTGGTGGGTGCGCTGGCCGGAGTTGAGATTGAGGCGCTGCGCTTCGGGTTCACGGTTGCAGCCCAGGGCACGCTGGCCGAGAGTGCGGTGCTGGAGATCGAACAGCCTCCCGGCCAGGCCGTTTGCCTGGACTGTGGCGCAGTGGTGGAGGTGCGCGACCGCGAGGAGCCCTGCCCCCAGTGTGGAGGTTATTTCCTGCGGGCGCGCGGGGGTACGGAACTGCGGGTGGTGGAATTGGAGGTCGAGTAGGTCTCCTCGCTCCCGATTCCTTTACGACCCTGCAGCGTTTTTCCGGGCCTTCTGGCGTTGCAGGATATTCTTAATCAGGGAGCGCTGCGCCGCGCGGGGCGCTTCCATCAGCGCCTTGACATGCACGGCCACGCTGGCCGCCAGCGCCGGCAGGCTGTAACCCCCTTCCAGGATGGATACCACCCGACCTTCGCAACATTCCGCCGCCACTGCAAGAATTTGCTGGGTCAGCCAGGCGTAGTCGTCCTCGCTGAAATTCAGTTCGGCGAGCGGGTCCATGTGATGCGCGTCAAAGCCTGCCGAGATGAGGATCAATCCGGGCCGGAAATCCCGCAGCGCCGGTTCGATTTCGTGCTGCCAGACATGGCGCAGGTCGGTCGAACCACTGCCGGCCAACAGCGGGACGTTGATGATATTGCCGACCCCCCGGTCGTTGCGACGGCCAGTGCCGGGGTAGATATAGGCCTGGTGAGTGGAAATGTAGAGATAGGCCGGATCGTGCTCCAGCGCCGCCTGGGTGCCGTTGCCGTGATGCACGTCGAAATCGATGATCGCCACCCGTTCGACGCCATGAACGGCGCGGGCGTGGGCGGCGCCGATGGCGGCGTTGGCGAACAGGCAGAACCCCATGGCCTGATTGGGTTCGGCGTGATGGCCAGGCGGACGAATGGCGCAAAAGGCGTTGCTGGCTTCCCGCTGCATGATGGCGTCCACCGCCGCGCACACTGCGCCCACCGCGCGCAAGGCGGCCTCGCCCGATTGCGGCGACAGGATGGTGTCGCCGTCGAGCGCGACGTTGCCCTGCCTGGGGATGCGGGCTAGGGTCCGCTCGACATAGGTTTGCGGGTGGATGCGGGTCAGTTGTTCGGGCGTGGCCTGGGGAACGTCCCGCCATTCCAGAGCGGCGAACGGTGATGTACGCAGGACATTGAGAATTGCAGTCAGCCGGGCCGGACATTCGGGATGGCCGAAACCGGTGTCGTGCTCCAGACAGGCCGGATGGGTATAGAGCAGGGTGGTCATGACGGCGAATCCTCGTGAATCGGGATTTCGTGCTTGATCGTCGCCCGGCGCAGCGCTTTCAACACGTCCTCGCGGGCGACGATCCCAACCAGCAGGCCGTCGTCTACCACCGGCAGGCTCTTGGTGCGCAACTCCACCAACTTTTGCAACAAGCGGCTGAGCGGTAGAAGCGGCTCGACGCTGACCGGATCGCGGGTCATGATCGCCTCGGCAGGCTGTTCCATGATTGCGTCGTAGTTTGGAACCATCGCTTGGGCGCCGAGGCTGAACGCCTTGAGCAGATCGAACTTGGTCAGGATGCCGAGCAGATGGCGCTGTTCGTCCACCACCGGCACCCCGTTGAAGTCGTGGTTCTCAAACAGTTCTTCGACCTCTTTCAGCGGGGTTTGGGGGCCGATGGTGATGGGATTGGTGACCATGGCATCGCGGACTTCGTACTTCAGGAATTCGTACATCGTGGGATGATCCTGGGGTAGGGCGGGGCGGCGGGATCGCTCCCTCGCCGGTTGAGCGATAACTTGGCCATTTTAGGCCGAAGGGGGCGGATCTGTCTGGATGATTCGGGTTACCCATCCAGCGAATGAGGCCAGCTTCATGCGGGCTCTGGTATTCGTTGCAACGCCTCTTCCAGCACCTCCACGCTCGCGCCGTGCCGATGCGCATATTCGCTGAGATGCCGCCGCCAGGCCCGCGCGCCTGGAATGCCCTGAAACAGGCCCAGCACAGGCCGGGTCATACAGTGCAGGGGCGTTCCCGACTGTAATTGCATTTCGACATAGGGCATGAACGCCCGGATGACCTGATGGCGGCTCGGCGGCGCGCTGGAACCGAAAAACCGTCGGTCCACTTGGGCCAAAAGGTAAGGATTTTCGTAAGCGGCGCGACCGATCATCACCCCGTCTACTTGCCGCAACTGATCCGCGACCTGATCGAGGTCGGTCAGTCCGCCGTTGAGAATGATCGTCAGGTTGGGAAAATCCCGCTTGAGCTGGTGAACTACCTCGTAGCGCAGGGGCGGGATTTCCCGGTTTTCCTTCGGACTCAACCCGCTTAGCCAGGCCTTGCGGGCGTGAACGATGAAGACCTCGCAACCACCTGCTGCGACCCGGCCAATGAAATCCGCCAGTTCCGTGTAGGAATCGCGGTCGTCAATGCCGATGCGGGTTTTGACCGTGACCGGCAAAGCCACGGCTGCCCGCATTGCCCCCACGCAGTCAGCCACCAAATCCGGTTCTGCCATCAGGCAGGCACCGAACCGGCCCGACTGGACCCGGTCACTGGGGCAACCGACGTTCAGGTTGACCTCATCGTAACCAAAGTCGGCGGCGGCGCGGGCGCAGCGGGCCAGTTCGCCGGGATCGCTGCCGCCCAGTTGCAGCGCCAGCGGATGCTCGGCGGGATCGTAGGCCAGCAGCCGTTCCCGATCCCCGCGCAGCACCGCGCCGGTGGTGACCATCTCCGTGTACAGGAGGGTATGCCGGCTCAGCAGACGGAGAAAATACCGGAAGTGCTGATCCGTATAGTCCAGCATCGGGGCGACGGCGAGCCGGCGGTCGAGATAGGTCATCAGGGTTTGGCGAACAACTCGGCGAAGAATTGCCGCATCGCCGCCCAGGAGCGGGCATCGGCGGCGGCGTTATAGGCGACGCCCCTGCTGTTGTCGCTGCCATGGGCGGGATTGGTGAAGCCATGCACCGCACCGCCGTAGGCGATCAACTGCCAGTCCACGCCAGCCGCGCGCATTTCCTGCTCGAATGCCGCGACCTGTTCGGGAGGTACGTTGGGATCGTCAGCCCCGTGCAGCACCAGCACCTTGGCCCGGATATTCTTGGCATCCTGGGGCGCGGGCGTATCGAGACTGCCGTGGAAACTAACCACACCCGCCAGATCGGCGCCGCTCCGGGCCAGTTCCAGCACGGCGGTGCCGCCGAAGCAGTAACCGATGGCAGCGATCTTATCGCCCGCCACACCCGGCTGGGCTTTCAACGTCGCCAGGCTGGCGGCGGTCCGCGACCGCAATAGCCCCCGATCATTCTTATACAAACTGGATAGCGCCCTGGCTTCCTTGGCGTCGGCGGCGATCTTGCCGTCGCCGTAAATGTCGGCGGCGAACGCCACGTAGCCCAGTTCCGCCAACTGGTCGGCGCGGCGCTTGGCGTAGTCGTCCAATCCCTTCCATTCATGCACGACCAGCACGCCCGGCAGCGGTCCCTTGGCATCCTTGGGGGTGGCCAGATAACCGACCAGCCGGGTATCGCCCTGCCGGTATTCAACGGCCTTGGTTTCGATAGCGGCCAGAACCAGGGCGGGCGTCAGTCCACCCAACAGCAGCAATAGCAACGCGCGTAGCATCATTGGAACCTCCGATGGTGAATAACCGAGAGTTGGAGTCGGCCGATGGGGTGACAAGTTCCCACCATGACGCGTTCAGCGCAGGGCTTCCACCGCTTCCCGGATCAATTCGGGGCCGCGATAGATAAAACCGGTATACAACTGGACCAGGCTGGCGCCGGCTGCGATCTTGGCGGTGGCGTCGGCCCCGTTCAGGATGCCGCCGACGGCGATGATCGGCAGCTTGCCTCCCAGAATCTCATGCAGTTGCTTGACAACGGCAGTGGAGCGGGCCAGCAGCGGCGCGCCGCTTAGACCACCGGCTTCTCCGGCGTGAGGCAAGCCCTCCGCACCAACGCGGGAAAATGTGGTGTTGGTAGCGATGACGGCATCCAGTTCGTATCGGATCAACGCCTGGCCCACGGTCGGCAGATCGGCGTCGGCGATATCCGGGGCGATCTTGATCGCCAGCGGGACGTAGCGCCCGTGTTCGGCCGCCAGCCGGGCCTGCTCCGTCTTCAGAACGTCCAGCAACCGTTCCAACGTCGCGCCGTATTGCAGGTCGCGCAGCCCCGGGGTGTTCGGCGAGGAGATGTTGACGGCGATGTAGCTGGCCCAGGGATAGACCTTCCGCAGTCCCAGCAGGTAGTCATCGGCGGCGCGCCCCACCGGCGTATCAGCATTTTTGCCAATGTTGATACCCAGCACGCCCTGGTCGCCGGTGTGGCGCACCTGCTCCACCAGCCGATCCACACCCTGATTGTTGAAACCCATCCGGTTGATCAGCGCCCGGGCGCGCGGCAGGCGGAACATGCGCGGCTTGGGGTTGCCGGGCTGCGGGCGCGGGGTGACGGTGCCAACCTCGACAAAGCCGAATCCCAGAGCCCGCCAGACGGGAATGCACTCCCCATCCTTGTCCAGCCCCGCCGCCAGGCCCACCGGATTGGGAAAATCAATCCCCATGACCCGGCGCGGCGCGGCGGGGATGCCGGGTGCGGCGATTCGCGCCAGCGCGCTGGCCCCTGGCAGGCGCAGTAGCATCCGGGTCCAGTCATGAGCGGTCTCGGGGTCGAGTTGGAACAGAAATGTACGTAGTAGCGGGTAGTAGTCCATAAGAGATCTCGAATTTTTTTAGGGAAATAGTTGGATTAGCATCGTAGTTGAATAGTGACAGTCGGCTACTATTCTGATAGCATGACTCTTAAGCTTGCCATGTATAGAATTTAACGTGCTTTGGATGATGACAAAAGCCAAGGTTCAATCATTAAAAATGTCACTCGGGGTAGTAAACTGGTGACCAGGAAAATCACCTGTTCGACATGGCAGGTAACTCAGGACAGCGACAGTCGGATCGAGATTCACTGATCGAGGGGTCGGCGCCGCAAGTGATTGCAAGGCCCGAGTGTCCATGCCTTCACGCATAACCCTTAACTCCTGGAACCGCGGGGCCTCGCAGCCTGGGCGGATAAGTTAATTGGCCGTAGGTAAAGAACAATGCGCAAGCTATTGGTTTTAAGTAGTGCTGCTGTCGAGGATGAGGTCATCCAGAAAATCTCCGCGGCGGATTGGGAGGTCTACTCGGCTCAGGACCCAAGTCAGGCCCGGGTCCTGTTGACCGAACAATCGTTCCGGGTCGGTTTGGCGTTGCTGTTTAGTTGCGAGCCGGAACGGTCCATCCAGTGGGTCATCGACCTGATGCTGTCCCGCCGGAAGATGCAGTGGGTCATTGCGCTACCCCGGCCCTGCGTGGAGCGCAAGTCGCTGTCTAATCTTATCGCTGAATGGTGCTACGATTATCACACGCTGCCCATCGATACCCAACGTCTGGTAGTCACGCTGGGCCATGCCTACGGTATGGCCGAACTGACCGAAACCCATCTGCGCCAACAGCGCGAGGCTGAGGCCCAATATGGTCTGATCGGCAACAGCCCGGCGATGCAAACCCTGTTTCGGGGTATTCAGAAGGCGGCTGAAGTGGATGTGCCTGTTCTGATCACTGGCGAGATTGGCACTGGCAAGGAACTGGTGGCGCGGGTGATTCATGAAAACTCCTCCCGGGCGGCGGCGCCGTTTATGGCGGTCAATTGCGAAGCGTTGACCTCCGATCTCATTCAGTCCGAACTGTTCGGGCATGAGAAGGGCGCGTTTGCGGGCGCCAGCGAACGCCGGATCGGTCAGGTCGAGGCAGCCACCGGCGGGACCTTGTTCCTGGATGAAGTCGTCAGTCTCGGACTGGAAGCACAGGCGAACCTGCTGCGCTTCCTGGAAGAAAAAAAGATTCGGCGGCTGGGCGGCTCCAAACCCATTCCCGCCAACGTCCGGGTGATCGCCGCCACTCACACCAGCATCGAGCAGGCGATACGCGAAGGCCGGTTCCGCGAAGATCTGTTTTATCGTCTCAACGTCCTGCATCTGCGGGCGCCTACGCTGCGCGAGCGCCGGGGCGACGTGGAATTGCTGGCCCGTTACTTCTTCAACAAGTTTTCCGCCGAGGTCAAAACGGTCGCCAAGGGCTTCAATCGGGACGCGCTGGAAGTCATCAATCGCTATGACTGGCCGGGCAACGTCCGCGAGCTGATGAACCGGGTGCGCCGTGCGGTCCTGTTGAGCGAGGGACCCTATATTTCGCCTGCCGACCTGGAACTGGAACGGCGCTCGCTGGGACGGGGCTTCGTCACCCTCGACGAGGCGCGGATGGCGGCCGACCGTGAGGTCATTCAGGCTACCCTGCTGCGCACCCGCTTCAATATCGCCCGCGCCGCCCAGGAACTGAGCGTTTCGCGCATGACCCTGTATCGGTTGATGGAAAAGTACGACATCCGGCGCGATAATCTTTGAGTGATTCGCCCCCGTTGGATCGGAACGCCGGCCCGCGCCGGCGTTTCGCGTTTCAGGTTCCGGCCCACAGACGTGGGTAGTCCGGCGGATGCATGGCAGCGCTTTTTGAGCCCCAGTCCTTTCTCAAAACTCTCGTCACCCTGCCCGGGGTTTACCGGATGCTGGACGAGCGTGGGGTGGTGCTTTACGTCGGCAAGGCCCGCAATCTGCGGCGGCGGGTGTCGAGTTATTTTCGGGAAAACCAGTCTTCCGCCAGGACGCGCAGCCTGGTCGCTCAAATTCAGGCCATCGAGGTTACGGTCACCCATACCGAAGCCGAGGCGCTGATTCTGGAAAGCCGGCTGATCAAGGAATTCCAGCCGCGCTACAATATCTTGCTGCGTGATGACAAGGGTTATCCCTACATCCACGTGGCTGATGGTGATTTTCCCCGTCTAACGCTGCATCGCGGCGCCAGGCGGGGTCCTGGACGTTACTTCGGGCCGTATCCCCACGCCAACGCTGTTCGCGATACCTTGAACCTCCTCCAGAAAGTGTTCCGGTTGCGCTCGTGCGAGGACAGTTTTTTCCGTGCCCGGAGTCGGCCCTGCCTGCAATATCAGATCAAGCGCTGCACCGCGCCCTGCGTCGGTCTGATCGACCGCGAGGGTTATCAGCGCTACCTGAGCGATGCCGTCCTGTTTTTGGAAGGCCGGAGCGGGCAGGTCATCGAGGACCTGGCGCGGCGCATGGAAGCGGCGGCGGCGGCGCTGAAGTTCGAGGCGGCGGCAGTCTACCGCGATCAGATCGCCGAATTGCGCCAGATCCAGCAGCGCCAGCACGTCGAGGGCGAGAGCGGCGATCTCGACGTGGTGGCCGCGGTCGCGCGCGGCGGCGCGGCCTGCGTGCAGGTTTTTGTGTTTCGCGGCGGACGGTTGCTGGGCAACAAGGCGTTCTTTCCGCGCCTGCCCGAGGACGAGGACGCCGGTGCGGTGCTCGGCGCCTTTCTGGCTCAGTACTATCTGGACCGGGAGATTCCCGCCGAACTGCTGGTCAGCCACGAACTGGTGGATGCCGCGCTGCTGGCCCAGGCGTTCCAGGAGCGGGCCGGCCGGCGCATTGCCCTCGTCGCTCATCCGCGCGGCGAGCGCGCCCGCTGGCTGGACCTGGCCCGACGCAACGCCGAACATGCCCTGGCGGCGCACCTGTCCAGTCAGGCCGGGATGGGACAACGGCTGGAAGCGTTGCGGGACGCGCTGGGGTTGGAAGACGTCCCGAACCGGATGGAGTGTTTCGACATCAGCCATACCGGGGGCGAGGCCACAGTCGCGGCCTGCGTGGTATTTGGCGCGGAGGGGCCGATCAAGACCGACTATCGCCGCTACAATGTCGAAGGGATTGCGCCAGGCGACGACTATGCGGCCCTGCGCCAGGCGCTGACCCGGCGCTATACCCGGCTGCGGGAGGAAGAGGGCCGCCTGCCCGATGTGTTGTTCATCGACGGCGGCCAGGGGCAGTTGGCCCAGGCGCGCGAGGTTTTGGAAGAATTGCAAGTGGTGGGAGTGACGGCGGTCGGCGTCGCCAAGGGACCGGAGCGCAAGCCGGGGCTGGAAACGCTGTTCTTGTCCGGAGAAAATCGCCCCTTTATACTGCCCGCCGATTCAGCCGCCCTGCATCTGGTGCAGCAGATCCGCGACGAGGCCCATCGGTTCGCCATCACCGGCCATCGCCAGCGCCGCGCCAAGGCCCGCGCGACCTCCGCACTCGAACGCATACCCGGCATTGGTCTCAAGCGCCGGCAAGCTTTGCTCCGCCAATTTGGCGGCCTGAAGCAGCTCGCGCGGGCCGGCGTCGAGGATATCGCTGGCGTGGAGGGCATCAGCGCCGAGCTGGCGCAACGGATTTATGACGCCTTTCATGGTGAAACCTGATCACCCGCCGAACTCATGCAATTGAATCTGCCCACCCTGTTGACCCTGCTGCGCATCGCGTTGATTCCGGTGTTCGTGGGCGTGTTCTTCCTGCCGTTGCGCGGCGCCAACGTGCTGTGCGCGGCGCTGTTTGGACTGGCGGCGCTCACCGACTGGCTGGATGGCTATCTGGCGCGACGGTTCGATCAGACCTCGGCCTTCGGCGCGTTTCTGGATCCGGTGGCGGACAAGCTGATGGTCGCGGCGGCGCTGGTGCTGCTGGTGCAGGCGATTCCCACCCCAGTGATGGCGGTGGCGGCGGTGATCATCATCGGTCGCGAGATGGCGATCTCGGCGCTGCGCGAGTGGATGGCGCAGATCGGCAACCATGGCCGTGTGGCGGTGTCCATGGTGGGCAAGCTCAAAACCACCGCCCAGATGATCGCCATACTACTACTGCTGTACCGGGAGCCACTGGGCGGTTTCCCGACTCTGGACGTGGGGCTGGGGCTGTTGCTGGTTGCGGCGGCGCTGACGCTCTGGTCCATGCTGCACTATCTGTTGGCGGCGTGGCCGGCATTCGAGCGGAACGGGTAAAAGCTTGACGGATGGGTTTTTTACGTTAAAATT
>JAGTSD010000137.1 GCA_018262135.1 Pseudomonadota bacterium
GCGGTGAAGCCCGGCGTCGCCATGGGTTCAACCTGCCGCGAGCGGAATCGGGTCCAGCGCCAGCGCTTGCGCCAACCGGGCCAGCGCCCGACCGCGATGGCTGAGGCGATTCTTGACGGCGGGTTCCAGTTCGGCGGCGGTGCACTGCTCGCTGGGCACGAAGAAGACCGGGTCGTAACCAAATCCGTTCGCGCCGCGCAGTTCGGTCAGAATGACGCCTTCCCAGCTTGCCTGAGAGATCAGCGGCGTTGGATCGGTGGGATGGTGCAGCAGGGCCAACGCGCAGACGAACCGGGCCGTGCGCCGCTCCGCCGGGACGCCGGACAATTCAGCCAGCAGCTTGGCGATATTGGCGCGGTCGTCGGCGCCCGGACCGGCGTAACGGGCCGAATGGATGCCCGGCGCGCCGCCCAGTGCATCCACCACCAGCCCGGAATCGTCGGCCAGCGCCGGCAGGCCGCTGTGCAGAGCCGCGTTACGGGCCTTGAGTAGAGCGTTTTCGACGAAGGTCAGCCCGGTTTCCTCCGCTTCCGGCACGTTGAAGGCCGATTGCGGCGCGATCTCCAAATTGAATCCCGCCAACACGGCGTTGAATTCCCGAACCTTGCCGGGATTGTTGGTGGCCAGAACGATTCTACGCATGGCTTCAGCCCGGCAAGCCGAGCGTTTCCCGCTGTTTATGCAACAGATGCTCGATGCCGCCGCGCGCCAGCTCCAGCATCGCCTGCAACTCTTCCAGGCGAAAGGCGTGGCCCTCGGCGGTGCCTTGGAGTTCGACGAACGCGCCGGCGTCGTTCATCACCACGTTCATGTCCGTTTCTGCCTCCGAATCCTCGGCGTAATCCAGATCCAGCACCGGCTCGCCCCGGTAGATACCGACCGAGATCGAAGCCACCTGGCCGTGCAACGGATTTTTCTTGATCTGTTTGCGGCCGATCAAATGCCGCACCGCATCGGCCAGCGCCACGAAGCCGCCGGTGATAGCGGCGGTGCGGGTACCGCCATCGGCCTGAATCACGTCGCAATCCACGGTGATGGTACGTTCGCCCAGCGCCTCCAGATCCATGACCGAACGCAGCGCCCGCCCGATTAATCGCTGGATTTCCATTGTCCGGCCTTCCTGACGACCCCGGCTGGCCTCGCGGCTGGAGCGGGTATGGGTCGCGCGCGGCAGCATCCCGTATTCCGCCGTGACCCACCCCCGGCCCTTGCCCTTCAGAAACGGCGGCACCCGCTCCTCGACGCTGGCGGTGCAAATCACCCGGGTATCGCCGAACTCCACCAGCACCGAACCTTCGGCGTGCTTGGTGAATTGGCGGGTGATTCGGATCGTGCGCGGTTCATCGGCGGTGCGGTTGCTGGGACGCATGAGCGGGTTCCTGTGGTCTGGACATCGGAAATCATCGGGGAGCGGCACTATACCAGAACGGGCTGATGCCACGGGACCGCACCCGCCAGAGAAAAATCGGCCGAAACATGCACGCGGGACGCCAATTCGCCTAAGATAAAAAAACCACCGAGAAAGAGGAATGATCCATGTTACGCAGCATGACCGCCTTCGCGCGCCAGGAACAACCCAGTGCCTGGGGTACCATTACCTGGGAATTGCGGTCGGTGAACCACCGCTATCTGGAAACCACTCTCCGCCTGCCCGAGGCGCTGCGGGGCCTGGAATCGCTAGCGCGCGAACGTATCGCGGCGGCGCTCAGCCGTGGCAAGGCCGAAGGGACGCTCAAGCTGCAAGCCGCCGGCGTGGCCGCGACCGCCATCACCCTGAATTTCCCCCTGGTCGAGCGTCTGCTGGATGTAGCGGCTGAATTGGAACACCAGATGGGACCGGGCACAGGGCTGCGACTGATTGACGTGCTGCGCTGGCCGGGCGTGGTCAACGAAACCGAACCGGACCTGGACGAAATCAAGACGGTTATTCTCGGTGCGCTGGACGCGGCGTTGGCGGAACTGATCGCCACCCGGGAACGGGAAGGCCAGCGCACCGCCGAGTTGCTAGCGCAACGCTGCGAAGCCATGCGGGTTCAGGTCGCGCGGGCCCGCGCCCGGCGGCCCGAGGTACTGGCCCGCTGGCGCGAAAAACTGCTGAGCCGACTGGCAGATATTCCGGCGGAAGCCGATCCGGGCCGGCTGGAGCAGGAAATGGTGTTGATCGCCCAGCGTCTGGACGTGGACGAGGAACTCGACCGGCTGGAAGCCCATCTCGATGAAATCAACGCGGTGTTCGAACGTCCCGAACCGGTCGGCCGGCGGCTGGATTTTCTGATGCAGGAACTTAACCGCGAGGCCAACACCCTGTCTGCCAAATCCGTTGATCCCGAGACCACCCGCGCTGCCGTCGAACTCAAGGTGTTGATCGAGCAGATGCGCGAGCAGATTCAGAACATCGAGTAGCATTTCACCCCGTTTCACCCTCTAATCCATTCCCTGTACGTGCCCATCATCGGCCGGGAGCAGCAGGAATGAGCGGCATGGCCGGCAGCCTGCGCCTGTTGCGCGACCACCGTGGCTTCCTCGGCCTGCTGCTGTGCCTGTATTTCGCCCAGGGGCTGCCCTCGGGCTTGATCGCGCACGCGCTGCCGGCACTGCTGCGTGACGCTGGCGTATCGCTGTCGGTGATCGGTCTCACCGGTCTGATCGCTGCCCCCTGGATGCTGAAGTTCCTGTGGGCGCCGTTCGTGGACCGCTACGGCAGCCGGCGGCGCTGGCTTATCGCCACCAACTCGCTGCTATTGCTCGCCATGCTGGTGCTGGCGCTGTGGCCGCTGGAGAGCTGGCTCAACCAACTGGTGCTGCTGTTCGCGCTGCTCGCCGGGGTGAACCTGGCGGCGGCGACCCAGGACATCGCGACCGACGGCCTGGCCGTGCGCGGCCTACGGAGCGATCTGCGCGGCATCGGCAACAGCTTGCAGGTGGTGGGCTACAAGCTGGGCCTGATCCTCGGTGGCGGCGTGCTGCTGGGGCTGGTGGCGTGGCTGGGCTGGCAGGCGGCGTATGGTCTGCTGGCGCTGCTGTTCGCGCTGGCGCTGGTGCCGGTGCTGTGGATGCGCGAGCCAACGCCGGGTCCGGCAGCGGAGCCACCCGCGGAGACGCGCGCCTCGTCCTGGCATGGTGTGCGCGGCTACCTGCGCCTGTTCCACGATTTCGCCGCGCGCCCTGGCTTGGGCTGGTGGCTGCTGGTGGTCGCCTGTTTCAAGGTCGGCGATTCGCTGGCCTCGGCGATGATCAAGCCTCTGCTGGTCGATAGCGGCGTATCGCTCGCCGACATTGGCCTGATGGCCGGCGTGGTCGGGTCCGTATCCGGCGTGCTGGGCGCACTGCTTGGCGGCGTGCTGCTGCTGCGCGTCGGTCACCGCAACGCCCTGCTCCTGTTCGGGCTGCTGCAGGCGGCGGGGCTGGCCGGCTGGGCGCTGGTGGCCGGCGGCTGGCTCGATCTGGCGTTCCTGTATGCGCTGAGCAGCTTCGAGCAGTTCGCCGACGGCCTTTCGACGGTGGCGCTGTTCACGCTGATGATGGATGCCTGCCGGCGCGATTTAGCCGGCACCGACTACACCCTGCAGGCCTCGCTGTTCGTCACCGTGTCCGGTGCGGCGCGGCTGAGCGGCGGTTTCCTGACCGAGATAGCCGGCTACGGCCCGGTATTCCTGCTGGCCGGCGGACTCACCGTGCTGGCGCTGTTGCCAGTGCTGGCCTATTTTCGCCGCCGGGAGAAGCCCTGCCACAATCAATAAATCAGTTTTCTACAGGCTTTCAGTCGTCAATCCGACCAATACAGGGTTGTAGTTCCGTTGTAGTTATCCTGTTGCTCGGGCCGTGCCAATCCGCGCCGTTCGGCTTCATCCGCCATCCATTGGGCCCTGATGGTGATGGTGGTGATGGATAGCCCATTCCGTCCTTTGCGGTTGGTGTACCGCCCTACTTTCGAGTTTTGGACAGTCTTGGCGAGCGATTGTATCGCTCTGGCCTGCTGGTCGGGTGTCATAACTGCTCTCTCACCGGGAAGCCCTTCAAGGCTGGGTAGTAGTACAATTAAACGTGTATAACACCAGGATAGTCAAAATGAATTTCAATGATTGTATTGGCTTGCAAGCCTAATGCAGGTTCAGATCCACCACGAACAGGCCATGGGCGACCACGACAAGACTTTCAACGCGGCGCGACTGCTGGAGCAGTTACAGCGCAGTCAGGCGTTTCACGCCAATGGCGCCGTCGGGATCGAGAGGGAACTGAGCCTGCTGCGCCGCTGGCAATCGGCGCGGCTGGCCCGGTCTCATGCCGACCTGCTGCGCAGTCCGCTGTATCGGCCAGCGGCGGAGTTCTTTCTGGACGAGTTGTACGGCGACCGGGATCTCAGTCAACTGGAGCACGACTTGGCCCGCGTCGTGCCAATAATGGCCCGCGTTCTGCCGCCAGCCGTGTTACACACCGCCGGACTGGCGCTGGAACTCAACGTCCTGTCGCACGAACTCGATGCCCGGATGACCCGAATTTGGATCGAAGAGTCTGGCCCGCCCGCCGAGCTGGATGAGACCGCTTATGTCGCCTTCTATCGGCGCTGCGCCAGTTACGACCAGCGCTACCATCAGATTGACCTGACCGAGCGGCTGGGCCGGGATTTGCAGGCCATCGTGCCCAAACACATCATCCACACCGCGCTGAAGCTGGCCCGAACCCCAGCGCGGCTGGCCGGGCTGGGGGAACTGTACCGGTTTCTGGAAGCCGGTTTTCACGCCTTCCACCACATGGGCGCGGACGCGGGGACCTTCGTGACCATCATCATCAGCCGCGAACGCGCCATTCTGGAGCGAATTCGCACTGGCCATCCGAGGCCGCTGGAACTGGAGGGGGCGACGGACGGCTAGGCCGGATGCGGTTCCTCGAACACGTCATCCAGGTAACGATGAATTTCCTGCTCCAGCCGGTGTTTCAGCGGCAAGAGCAGAAAGCCCACCCGTGCGTTGATCCGAACCTGGTACGGTTCCAGGATGATATGGCCGCTGACCCCGGAACGCTCGAAATGCAACGAATCCCCCTGCCAGTGATAGTGGATGTGGTAATGGTCGGCCAGTCGGGCGGCGAGGGTTTCCGCCGCCTGGCGGGACTGGTCCAGAGTGAGGTGATGCGAGCGGTTAATCACGATATGGGACATGGAATGGATCCCTCAGTGCCTCAGTGCCTCAGTGTCTTGCTTCACGGCGGCAAATCGGCCAGCGACCGCGCCAGCCGCAGATACCAGTCGCCAACCTCGCGTAGCGTGACGCTTCCCACCAGGTCCATGTGATCCCAGCCGGACAGCGTACCTCGATGGCTCCAGACCCCGCGTTGCGGCGGGCCGTCTCCGGACACGATCCGGTCGGGCGAGCCCAGGGTCGGGCCGGCCATCGAGCGGGTGTTGACCAGCCCATCGTTTTCCCACCAACTGGCGTCGATGCGGACATGGCCCGGTTCGTCGCGGGTGTAGGCGCCGATGAACAGCGCGCTGGCCCAGAGCTGCGGCAGCATGGTCGGCAGCGGAACCTGATGGTCGAAGGGCCAGACCGGCGCGGTCGCCGCCGCCCCCCAGGAGAAATAATAC
>JAGTSD010000138.1 GCA_018262135.1 Pseudomonadota bacterium
TATGCAACCGCACACTGATTCGCCCACGGTTCCAACGGCTTGCGGGTGCGGCGAACCGGCCGAGCACGTGACGACCTTTGGAGAGCGCTTCGCCTTCTTCCGTCAGGCGGTCAAGCGGATCATCGGCGCGCCGGATTACGAGGTCTATCTGGCGCGGCACCGGCAAATCCATCCCGAGGTTCCGCCGATGAGCGAGAAGGAGTTCTTCCGCTTCGCCATGGACCGGCGCTACTCCAAGGCCAGCCCACGCTGCTGCTGAACGGGAATAGGGAATAGGGAATAGGGAGTCAAGCTCCCTACCTCCCTATCTCCCTATCTCCCTCCGTCCCCCTCCTCGCTGTCGTCCTCACAGAGCAGCGCCACCGGCTCGGACGCGAATTCACGCCGATACAGGACCACGACCACCCAGACCGAAGCGCCGGCGAACGCCCACGGATGGACGAACCAGGCGAGCAGCGCCAACCCGAAATAGTAGGCCCGCAGGCCCCGATTGAAATCGTGCCCGGCCAGCGCGCTCAACCGCCCCAGGCGCCGCGCCCAGGCGCGACGCCGAGAGTCGTCAAGCTGATCGTGCGGCGGCGCGGCTCCGATCAGAATCGCACAGCGGTTGAACTGACGAATCGACCAGGTCAGTTTGAAGAAGGCGTAGATAAACACGACGATCAGCGCGATCAGCTTGAGCGTCCACGCTTCGCGACCAGCGGGAGCCAGGAGGCCAAGATTCGCCACCCACTGCATCGCATGGTCGACCGCGCCTAGCGTGGCGATCAAGCCACCGATGATCACCATGGTGGTCGAAGCAAAGAACGAAACGCTGTGCATCAAGTTACCCAGCAGGGCCGAATCCACGATACGGATTTCGCGTTCGAGCAGACGCTCCATCCACACTGTCCGCATCCGGTCCGTGCCGCGCAGCAGATTGCGGCCCGCCTGCCCTTGGCGATCGGTGTAAAGGGTATATCCAATCCAGCAGGCCGCGAACCACGCGAGCGCGAACCAGTCCAGCCCAGGTATCGCGGCGCGGAACAGGTTCAAATGTTCCAGAAAGGCCATGAGAGTTATTCCACCAGCGTTAGCCGCACCCGCCCTATGCCCGCACGTCCGTCATCAGCGCGAACGCCCGCAACAAGGCGCCGACCAGCGGCGGCTTACGAAGAATGCGCTTGTGGTCGCCCTTCCAAACTTGCAGGCGCTGGGTCCCGACTGCAACCAGGAGGCGCGACAAGTCAAAGCCTTGCTCCAGCCATTCGATCCAGTCGGCCGGACTCGCGCGCAAATCCCAGTCCAGCTCCCGGCCATCGTAATAGCCAGCCCGTTCGGCGATGCCTCGCTTCACCACTAACAACCCGTGCGGCGCGGGCTGGTCCAGAAAACCATAGCCGACTACCGCGTTAAACCGCTGCCGGGTTAATTCTCGGATCATGTCCTGTTCGGCGTTCCACAATCGCGCGTACTCGCGCATCCACGCCTCGGAAAATACCTCAGTCATCGGCTCATCCTCATCGCTGCGGGTTTGACGAACGTCCTTTACCCCGCCACCCAGGGATGATAGTGGAAATAGGCCAGCAGCAGGCCGCCAAACACGATGCGATACCAGGCGAACGGCGCGAAGCTGTTCTGGCCGACGTAGGCCAGCAGGAAGCGCACCACCGCCAGCCCGCCCAGGAACGCCGCCACGAATCCCACCGCGAACATCGGCACGTCCGCCAGGCTCAGGTTATGCCATTCCTTATAGAGGCTGTAAAAAGTCGCAGCGAACATGGTCGGAATCGCCAGGAAAAACGAAAACTCGGTAGCCGCGAACCGCGACATCCCACCCAGCATCCCACCCATGATGGTCGCGCCCGACCGCGACACACCCGGAACCAGCGCCACGCTCTGGGCGATACCGACCCACACCGCATCCTTCCAGCTCATGTCATCCACCACCAAGACCCGATTGGCCCGGGCAAAGCGCTCGATCAGCAGGATCGCGACGCCGCCCAGCACCAACGCCACCGCCACAGTCACTGGGTTGAACAGGTACCGGGTAATATAGGCGTGCAGGAAAAACCCCAGCGCAGCCGCCGGCGTGAAGGCAATCGCCAGATTGACCAGCATCCGTCGCGCCTGGGGATCATGGCCGGCGTGCAAAACGGTTTCGCTGATCCGCGCCCGATAAATCCAGACTACGGCGAGAATCGCCCCCAATTGAATGAAAATTTCAAAGGTTTCAGCGCGCGGTCCGGTGAATGACAGGAAATCCCCTACAATAATCAGATGGCCCGTGCTGGAAATGGGCAGGAATTCCGAGGCAGCCTCCACCAGGCCGAGTATCAGCGCCTTGAGAATTAACAGGATGTCCAAGGGTGCTCCTTAAGTAATCGGTGATCGCGGTCGAAATAAAGCGGGGCATTCTAGCGACTGCGGCCCGGACTCACCATGTCGCGCCTTGCGGCCAACGGGCCGGCATCCCGGCCAACTCGATCAAGCGATTGAACCCGATAGAATTTTCATGTTCGAATTTATTCAGATTTCACCCGTGGAGCCGACCATGAACCGCCCGCGGCTACCTGTTGCGATCATCGCCATGCTATTTTTCATCAGTGCCGGCATGGCCCGGGCCCAGGTTTACAAATGGACCGACGCCAGTGGCCAGGTCCACTACGGTCAGAAGAAACCGGACGATGCGACCCAGGTGCAAACCCTCGACATCGCCCCGTCACCGCCGGCCGCATCGGCCACGAACGCCGACTCGGCTGCCGAAGTCGCGCGCCTCAACGCGCTTTCCGAAAAAATGGCCCGCGAGCGTCAGGCGGCGGAACAGGCACGGCAGGAACAGGCAATCCGCGATCTGGAACAGGCGAACCAGCAATTAAAAAATGACTTGTTGAACCAGCAACTACAACAACAAAAGGAAAAGGAAAAAGACGATAGCGACAGCGTCGTCTTCGGCTACCCACCGTTCTATCCCTATCCTTATCCTCGGCCCTATCCCTCCTATCCACCCAAACCGCATCCACCGCAGCCCTGGCCGTGCGAGCCGTGGCCGGCATGTCGCCAACCCCCACCTCCCGAACCGCCACGACCGGGACCGCTGGCCAAACCCAATCCCACCTTCCAGCCCGCGCCGGCCCGCGTTGCCCCAACACCGAAAGCGTTCTTCCGTAGTCCGTGAAGGATATTGGCTGATCGGTTAAGTTTGGGCGGCAGGCTGAAACCAGGACAGTTGCGGACGCAGCTTCACCACTTCACCGACGATTAACAGCGCCGGTGAACGGATGCCAGCGCCAGCCATCACCGCCGGCAGCGTAGCCAGCGAGGCGCAATACACCCGTTGCCGGGGCGTGGTGCCCTGCTCCACCAGCGCCACCGGCATTTCAGCGGCCAGGCCGTGTGCGCGCAACTGGTCGCAGATGTGGCGGACGCTCTTCAGACCCATGTAGAACACCACGGTCTGGTGCGGTTGCGCCAGCATCGGCCAGTTCAGATCCAGCGCGCCGTCCTTCAGATGACCGGTCACGAACACACAGGCCTGGGCATAGTCGCGGTGGGTCAGCGGGATGCCGGCGTAAGCCGCGCAACCGGCAGCGGCAGTCACACCAGGCACCACCTGGAACGGCACGCCCGCCGCCATCAGGGTTTCGATCTCCTCGCCACCGCGCCCGAAGATAAACGGATCGCCGCCCTTGAGCCGCAATACCCGCTTGCCCTGCAGGGCCAGATCAACCAGCAGCCGGTTGATGTCGTCCTGCGGCAGAGTGTGATGCTCCGGCTCCTTGCCGACGAAAATGCGTTCCGTTCGAGGCTCCAGCAGTTCCAGAATTTCCGAACCGACCAGGCGGTCGTACACCGCCACGTCAGACTGCCGCATCAGCCGCAGCGCTTTCAGGGTCAACAGTTCGGGGTCGCCGGGACCTGCTCCCACCAGATACACCTCGCCGACCGGCGGCCGCGCCGGTTCTACATTTGCCATCATGTCAGGTTTCGCGTCATCGAGGATAGGTTGAAATGAATCGGTAAGGGATTTGGGTCAACGCAACCGCTCGGCCCGCACTCCGGCCAGCGCCAGTTCCAACCGCCGCCAGGCCGGCTCCCCGTCCGGCAGTCCGAACCGGAGCGCCGGCGGGTCGGTAAAGCGCCGGACCAGGATGCCGCGCCGCGCCAGGGCATCGTGCCAGAATTCCGCTTCCGGCAGCGGCACCCATTGAAACAGTCCGGTACCACCGGCTACCGGCAATCGTTGCCGGTTCAGCAAATCCGCCAGCCGGCTGCCCGCGCGGTCGAGGCGAGTCCTGGTCTCCGCCTGCCAGCCGCGATCGCTCAAGGCCTGGGCTGCTACCCAGCGGCTGGGACCCGTGACCGTCCACGGTCCCAGTGCTTCGCCCAGGCGTTCCAGCACTGCCGGCTCCGCCAGCACGAAGCCGACCCGCGCGCCCGCCAGGCCGAAGAACTTGCCCAGCGAGCGCAGCACGATCAATCCCGGCAGGCCGCCATGATTCGTCAGACTTCCATTCGGCGTGGCGTCCATGAACGCCTCATCCACCACCAGCCAGCCGCCGCGCGCCGCCAGCCGCGCCCGCCAGTCCAGCAGCAACTCCGGCGGGAAGCGAACGCCGGTGGGATTGTTGGGATGGACCAGCGCCAGGACATCCAGCCGCTCCAGCGCCGCGTCCAAGCCTTCGGCGGGCAACAACTCGACCCGATGGCCAGCCCGCCGCCAGGCATGGGCATGTTCGGCATAGCTGGGATTCAATACGCCGACCTGGCCCGGCTCGCGCAACCGCGGCAACGCCTGAATCGCCGCTTGCGAACCGGCCACCGGCAGCAATGACTCCGCACCGTAATAGGCCACCGCCGCCGCTTCCAGACCGTCGTCCGGTTCCGGCAGACGTTGCCAAACCCTCGCTGGGATGGGCGGAATCGGCCAACCCTGGGGGTTGATGCCAGTGGACAAATCCAGCCAGTCGCTTAATGGAATACGGTAGCGAACCGCCGCCGCCCGCAAGCCGCCGCCATGTTCAAGCAAGGGCCAGTCCTCCCAGCGCGATCACGCCCAGCCACAGCCACAACGCCCGCCGCACCAGCGCCACCGCCCGACCAATATCCTCGGCGCGCGGGGCCAAACCCTCGCCCAACGCCGGGCGTTGTTGCCATTCACCGTGATAGCGGGCCGGCCCGCCCAGCGCCAGCCCCAGTGCACCTGCCCCGGCAGCCATCACCGGGCCAGCGTTGGGGCTTTTCCAGTTCGGCGCCTGCTCCCGCCAGCAACGCCAGGCCAGGGCCGGTTTTGTTCCCATCGCCACATAACTCAACGCGGTCAGCCGCGCCGGCAGCCAGTTCAGCCCATCATCCAGCCGCGCCGCCGCCCAGCCAAAATCCCGATAGCGCGGGGTGCGATAGCCCCATAGTGCATCCAGGGTATTGGCCAGCCGGTACAGCGTCGCGCCCGCCGCCCCTGCCAGTACGAACCAGCACAATGCCCCGAAAATGGCGTCACAGCCGTTTTCCAGCACCGATTCCACCGTGGCCCGGCTGATCTGCTCCTCGTCCAGATCGGCGGTGTCGCGACTGACGATCATCGCCACT
>JAGTSD010000008.1 GCA_018262135.1 Pseudomonadota bacterium
GGCGCTCGCAGATAATCGCCCAGCGCCGCCGCCAGCGCCGCGCGATGATCGTTCAGGCGCGGCAGCAGCCACCATTGCCCGAACCCCGCCGCCAGCAGCGCCGGCAACAGCAGCGCCAACGCCAGCCAGCGGGTCCAGCGGAAGGTCCGGCGGGCGGCGCCCAGCCATCGTCGGCTCACATCAACACCACATCGTATTGTTCGCGCGGATAAAGCGTCTCGGCCTGGAACTTGATGGGGATGCGGATGAAGGCTTCGAGTTGCGCCACGCTGGTGGATTCCTGATCCAGCATGGCGTCCACCACGTCCGGCGCGGCCAGCACCACGAACTGGCGCGGCGAATACTGACGGGCTTCGCGCAGCAGTTCGCGGAAGATTTCGTAACACACGGTTTCCGCCGTCTTGATCGAACCGCGCCCGTCGCATAGCGGGCACGGCTCGCATAGAATCTGCTCTAGGCTCTCGCGGGTACGCTTGCGGGTCATCTCCACCAGCCCCAGCGGCGACACCTGCGAGATATGGCTCTTGGCGCGGTCCTTCTCCAGATGCTTCTCCAGCGCCCGCAGCACCGCCTGCCGGTGCTCCTCGCTCACCATGTCAATGAAATCAAGAATGATGATTCCGCCCAGATTGCGCAGCCGCAGTTGCCGGGCGATGGCGGCGGCCGCTTCCAGATTGGTCTTGAAAATCGTCTCTTCCAGGTTGCGATGCCCCACGTAGGCGCCAGTATTGACATCAATCGTGGTCATCGCTTCGGTCTGATCCACAATCAGATAGCCGCCGGATTTGAGCAGTACCTTCTTGCCCAGCGCCCGCTGGATCTCGTCCTCGATGCCGTACAGTTCGAAAATCGGCCGCTCGCCGGGATAGTGCTCCAGCCGGGCCACCATTTCCGGCACGAATTTGTCGGCGAACGCCAGCATGCGCTGGCAGGTCTCGCGCGAATCAATGCGGACTCTTTCCACGCTATCGCCGACGAAATCGCGCAACACCCGCAACACCAGCGGCAAATCCTCGTACAGAGCACCGACGCCGGAGGTCTCCTTGATCCGTTCCCGGATGGAATCCCACAGCCGTTGCAGGAATTGCATGTCGGCCCGCAGCGCCCAGGTTTCCGCGCCTTCCGCCGCGGTGCGAACGATGTAGCCGCCGCCAAATTCGGTGCGAAAAGCGTTGACCATCTCCTTGAGGCGCTGCCGTTCGCGCTCGCCATCGATCTTGACCGATACCCCCGCCACGTCGGAATCGGCCAGGAACACCAGAAACCGCGACGGCAGGGTAATGTGGGTGGTCAGCCGCGCGCCCTTGGTGCCGATAGGGTCCTTGATCACCTGAACCACCACTTCCTGGCCCTCACGCACCAGGTCGGTAATGGCGAGCGCCGCGCGGTCGCCGCTGGCCGCCGCCTCGCTCGGGAGGGGCACCGATTCGGGACGAATATCGGAAACATGCAGAAACGCGGCGCGCTCCAGGCCGATGTCCACGAACGCCGCTTCCATGCCGGGCAATACCCGGGCGACCCGGCCCTTGTAGATGTTGCCCACCAGGCCCCGCTTGCCAGGCCGTTCGATCAAAATCTCCTGCAGAACGCCGTTTTCGACCACGGCGACCCGGGTTTCGCGGGGCGTGACGTTGATCAGGATTTCGTCACCGGTGCCGCCTTCGGCGCGTGTCGCCATGGGATCTCGGTCTATCGGAAGGTGAAAGAGGGTTAAAGGTGGATACCGAACGCCCGCAGGAGTTCGGCGGTTTCAAACAGGGGCAGGCCCATGACGCCGGAATAACTGCCGTGCAATTCGACGATGAACGCCGCCGCCCGGCCCTGAATCGCATAGCCGCCAGCCTTGTCGCGGGGCTCACCGCTGTCCCAGTAGGCTGCGCGCTCCGCCGGCGCCAAATCGCGGAACCGAACCCGGCTTTCCTGGACTTTGACCGCATCCCGCGTTGGGGTGGCCAGCGCCACTGCGCTGAACACCTGATGCTCGCGGCCGGACAGGAGCGCCAGCATCACCAGTCCCTCGTGCCGGTCGCGGGGCTTGCCGAGAATGACGCCGTCCACCACCACTGCCGTGTCCGCGCCCAGCACCGGAACGAGTTTGCTCTGGCCCAGCGCCGCACAACCGGTTCGCGCCTTGAGCAGCGCCAGTCGAGCTACATAATCTTCTGGCATCTCGGCCGGTTGCGGCGTTTCATCCACTGCGACCGCCAGCCGACGATACGCAACGCCGATCTGGCGCAGCAGTTCGCGGCGGCGCGGGGAAGCGGAGGCGAGGTAGACGCGGGGCATCGGCATGTCAGGCACGGTGATAGGGATGGTTGTGCAACAGGCTCCAGGCCCGGTAAAGCTGCTCGGCGACCACCACCCGCACCAGTGGATGCGGCAGGGTCAGCCGCGACAGGGACCAGAGCCGCTCGGCGCGATCCCGGCAGGTGGCGTCCAATCCATCCGGCCCGCCAACCAGCAGACTGACATCGCGGCCTTCCCGCAGCCAGCCGGACAACCGTTCCGCCAGTTCCATCGTGCTCCATTCCTGGCCCCGTTCGTCCAGGGCGATCCGCCGCGAGCCGGATGGAGCCGCCGCCAGCAACCGTTCGCCCTCGGCGCGGACGATGCGCGCGATGTCAGGGTTTTGGCCGCGCTGGCCAGCGGGAATTTCAACCAGGTTCAGGGCGCACTCGCGCGGCAGTCGCCCAGCGTATTCAGCGTAACCCTTTTCAACCCATTCCGGCATCCGGGTACCGATGGCGAGCAGATGAATCTTCATCGTTCCCGCCGGCCGAGTTCAGCCGCCCACCCCACGGTGAGTGCTGGCGCGATGATCCACCGACCAAAGTTTTTCCAGGTTATAGAAATCGCGGGTCTGCGGCAGCATGACATGCACCACGATGTCACCCAGGTCTACCAGCACCCATTCGGCTTCCCGCTCGCCTTCGACGCCCAACGGACGGACGCCAGCCAAGCGACATCTTTCGATCACCTTGTCGGCCAGGGCCTTGACCTGCCGGGTGGACGTACCGCTGGCCACCACCATCAGATCGGTGAAACTGGCAATGCCGCGCATGTCCAGGACCGTGAGATCCTGAGCCTTCAATTCCTCCAGGGCGTCAACGACGATCTTCCGCAGGGCTTCGAGTTGCATGGATTGGGGTCTACCTCCTCAAGCGGGAACAGGAGTATTAAGGGGCTGCGTCCGATACAACGCCCGGTCGTGAATGCAGGCCAGCACCGCGTCAGGCAACAGGTAGCGGGGCGACTGGCCATGCGCCAGCAAGGCGCGGATTTGGGTAGCGGAAATGTTAAGCTGAGTCACGGGCTGGAACAGGATGCCCCCGGCCGGTTTCTGGCGCAGCGCGAACGCATCGTGGATCACTCGTGGGGCGATAAATTTCTCCAGCACCGGCGGCAGGGATTGCAATGCACCTGGCCGCCGCATCACCACGATATGGGCCAGTCTGGTCAACTCCCGCCAGCGATGCCAGGTATGCAGTTCCCGGAAGGCGTCGGTGCCGACGATCAGGGACAGGGGCGCATCGTCGCCAAATTCCTCGCGCAGCGAAAGCAGGGTGTCGAACATGTAGGAGGGGCCATCCCTGAGCAGTTCGCGATCATCGGCCACGAAGCCAGGTTGATCGGCCGTGGCCAGTCGCACCAGCGCCATCCGCTGGTCGGCGGTGACGAGGGGCGTGCCGCGATGGGCCGGAATCCGGCAGGGCACGAACCGGACTTCCGCCAGATCCAGCGTTCCCAGCAATTCCAGCGCCGACCGCAGATGACCGTAATGGATGGGATCGAAGGTGCCGCCCAGAATGCCGATGGGAAGGGACGCCATACTCATCAAGCTACCCACCGCCTGGACTGGACCCGGATTGCGCGTTCGAGAGTTCTACCGGCGGATATGACCATCGCCCAGCACCACGAATTTCTGGGTCGTCAAGCCTTCAACCCCCACCGGACCCCGGGCGTGCAGCTTGTCGGTGCTGATGCCGATTTCTGCGCCCAGCCCGTATTCGCCGCCGTCGGCGAAACGGGTGGAGGCGTTCACCATGACCGAACTGGAATCCACTTCGCGCAGGAAGCGTCGGGCCCGGCTAAAGTCCTCGGTGAGGATGGCATCGGTATGGGCAGAACCGTATTGGGTAATGTGATCCATTGCTTCGTCCATATCCTGCACCACCCGCACCGCCAAAATCGGCGCCAGGTATTCAGCGCACCAGTCGTCCTCGGTAGCGGTTTTGACGCCGGGTAGCAGACCGCGGGTTCGCTGGCAACCGCGCAGTTCCACCCCAGCGTCCTGATACATTTTTCCCAGTTTTGGCAGAACCTGTTCGGCAATGCCCTCGGCCACCAGCAGGGTTTCCATGGTATTGCAGGTACCATAACGCTGGGTCTTGGCGTTGTAGGCGACTGTCACCGCCTTGTCGAGATCGGCGCGGTCGTCAATGTAGACGTGGCAGACGCCATCCAGATGCTTGATCACCGGCACCCGCGCCTCGCGACTGATCCGCTCGATCAGGCCCTTACCGCCGCGCGGCACGATCACGTCCACGTATTCGGCCATGGCGATCAGCGCGCCAACAGCGGCGCGGTCGGTGGTATCAATCACCTGCACCGTATCCGCCGGCAGACCGGCGGCGGCCAGGCCCTGCTGGATGCAGGTGGCAATGGCGCGGTTGGAATGCAGCGCCTCGGAACCGCCGCGCAGGATGGCGGCATTGCCGGCTTTCAGGCACAGCGCGGCGGCGTCAGCGGTCACGTTCGGCCGCGACTCGTAGATGATGCCGATCACGCCCAGCGGCACTCGCATTCGCCCGACCTGAATTCCCGACGGCCGATATTTGAGGTCGGTGATCTCCCCCACCGGATCGGGCTGAGCGGCGACTTCGCGCAAGCCCTGCGCCATAGCCCGCACGCCCTTGGCGGTGAGTTCCAGCCGGTCCAGCAGTGCCGGCTCCAGACCAGCGGCCCGGCCTGCCTCCATATCCTTGCGATTTTCGGCCAGCAACTGCTGCTCGGCGGTTTCCAGTGCGGCAGCGATAGCCAGCAGGGCGGCATCCTTGACCCGCGTTTCAGCGCGACCGACGATCCGCGACGCAGTGCGAGCGCGCTGGCCGATCCCGGTCATATACTGATTCATGGCGTCTGCGCCCGTCGTATTCACATTACTCATTGCTTCAGTGCCTCAGTGCCTCAGTGCCTCTAACCAGCAGCGGCCAACAATTCCAAACCCGCCAGCCGCAAGCCATTCCCCAGCAGCGCATCCCAGGGAGAGCCGGCTTCGGCTCCCTTGATCAACCGGTCGGTTTGGGCGCAGGCGCGCAACAGATGCCGGCAATCACCCAGATTCAGCCGTTGTAAAGCCTGGCGCATCAAGGGCTTGCGTTTTTCCCAAACCTTCTGCTCGGCCAGAGCCGCCTCCAGGGCCTGACCGTGGTCCCGGGCGAACGCGAGTATCGCCAACCGGCGAACTTCCTGATGCAGCGCCCAGTTCACCAATACCGGTTCCACACCCTCGCCGCGCAGAACGTCCAGAATCCGGGTCACTCGTTCGGGCTTGCCCAGCAGGGCAGCATCCACCCAATCATAGATGCTGTAACGGGCGCTGTCGCCCACCGCCGCCAGCACCGCCTCGACGGTCAACTCCCGGCTATCCACCAGCAACGCCAGCTTCTCGATTTCCTGGGCGGCGGCCAGCAGATTACCCTCGACGCGCTCGCCGAGCAGGTTCACCGCTTCCGGCGTGGGATTCAGTCCTCGATTCCGCAGGCGGCGGTCGATCCAGTTCGATAACTGACCGGCTTCCACCGGCGCGGCCTGAACCATCACGCCCGCGCCGTCCAGCGCGGCGAACCAACGGCTTTTCTGGGTTTGCCAGTCCAGCTTGCCGGTGGTGATCAGCAATACCGTGTCATCCGCCGGTCGCGCCGCATAGTCGGCCAGCGCCTTCGCCCCGGCATCGCCCGGCTTGGCGTTGCCCAGTCGCAAATCCAGCAGCCGGCGACCGGCGAACAGCGAGCGGCTGGCCGCCCGCTGGCGCAACGTGCCCCAGTCGAAGCCGGTTTCCACCGTCAGACAGTCCCGCTCGTCGTAACCCCGCTCGCAGGCAGCGGCGCGGATGGCGTCGGCGGCCTCCTGGGACTGCAACGGTTCCTCGCCAAACACCAGATACAGCGGCGCCAGAGTTTTGCGCAGGTGCGCGGCCAACTGATCGGGACGAACTCTCAAGATTTGACAGCCTGCAAGCGGCGGATGATCTGCCAGGCCAGGTCATCGGTCATGCTGTCCACCAGCGATTCCTGCGCGGCTTCGAACCCCAATACCCGGTTCTCATCGAACAGCAACGCCCGATTGGCGCTGAGACCTTCGGTCGGGATCAGGGTCTTGCCGTTGGCCAGCGTGACTTGATAGGCAACGCTGTACCCTACCCAATACTTCCGCCTGATGTCGAAACGGTCGGCCGCTACCGCGCGCCGGCCGCTGCCCTCATTCAGGATCGTAATAGTCGCGGTTGCCTGGGTTGGGTCGCGGGTTACCGTTACCCCGTTGCTCGCCAGCAGCAGCGACAACTTTCGGCTCAGGGCGCCGGGGGGCACGCCGATGGCCTGCTGGCTTTGCACGTAAACCACCGCCAGTTCGGGCGGCAGTTGCGCCTGGCCGCGCAACTGGAAGCCGCACCCAGCCAGCAGCAACGCTAACAACCCTATTCCATTCCAGCCGATCCCGCACGTGACAGTTCTCATGCCAGTCCCTCCACCGTACTTTCCGCGCCTTCCGTGTATTCTGTGGAACCTGCCTTTCAGCACACCATGTTGACCAGCTTGCCGGGCACGATCACGATTTTGCGGATCGGCCTGCCCTCGACGAAGCGCTGGACGTTCGGCTCGGCCCGAGCCGCCTGTTCGATGGCGGCCCGGTCGGCATCCACCGGCACCTCGATCTGCCCGCGCAGCTTGCCGTTGACCTGCACCACCAAGGTCACCAGCGACCGCGCCAGCGCCGCCGGATCGGGTTCCGGCCAAGCCGCGTTCAGCACGTCCTCGCCATGACCCAGTTCTCGCCACAGCGCGTGGGTGACATGGGGCGCAATCGGCGACAGCAACCGTAGCAGGATGCTCAAGCCCTCGCGGCGCACGGCGGCGGCAGGAGCGTCCGCGCCGGCCTCGATCCGGCCCAGGGCATTCAGGATTTTCATGCCGCCGGACACCACGGTGTTGAACTGGTGACGACCAAAGTCGAACAGGGCCTGCCGCAGCGCCTCGTGAATCTCGCGGCGCACGGCGCGCAATGGCTCCGACAGCACGGCGGCGTCCAGCTCGCCGGCGGCGCGGATGCTGTCCTGATGCTCGGCGGCGTAAGCCCACAGCCGGCGCAGGAACCGGTAGGCGCCAGCCACGCCGGAGTCCGACCATTCCAGCGCCTGGTCGGGCGGTGCGGCGAACATCATGAACAGCCGGGCGGTATCCGCCCCGTACTGCTCGATCAGCGCCTGCGGATCTACCCCGTTGTTCTTGGACTTGGCCATCTTCTCGATCGCGCCAATCGTCACCGGCTGGCCATCGCGGCGCAGCGTTGCGGCAATGGGCCGACCCTTGTCGTCGGTTTGCACCGCGACCTCGGCGGGGTTGATCCACTGCTTGCGGCCATCCACGCCCTCCCGGTAGAAGGTCGGCGCGACCACCATGCCCTGCGTGAGCAGGTTGGCAAAGGGTTCCTTCACCGTGGTCAGGCCGAGATCACGCATGACCTTGGTCCAGAACCGGGAATACAGCAGGTGCAGGATGGCGTGCTCGATGCCGCCGACGTACTGATCCACCGGCATCCAGTAGTTGGCCCGCGCGTCCACCATTGCGTTCGCGTCCGGCGCGCAGTAGCGGAAGAAGTACCAGGACGAATCCACGAAGGTGTCCATGGTGTCGGTTTCGCGCCGCGCTGGTTTCCCGCATTGCGGGCAGGCGCAGTGAAGAAATTCGGCATGTTTGTTGAGCGGGTTGCCGGAACCGTCCGGCACCAGATCGGCAGGCAACACCACCGGTAACTGCTGGTCCGGAACCGGAACCGCGCCGCAGGATTCGCAATGGACGATCGGAATCGGCGTACCCCAGTAGCGCTGGCGGGAAATGCCCCAGTCGCGCAGGCGCCAGGTGACTTTCTTTTCACCCAGATCCTGATTGTTCAGGTCGGCGGCAATCGCATCCGTCGCTTGCTCGAAATCGAGGCCATCATATTTGCCGGAGTTGATGCACACCCCGTACTCGCTATAGGCGTCGCGCCATGGTGCGAGCATGGCATCGCCGACGCTGGTGCGGATCACCGGCTTGATCGGCAGGCCGTACTTGTGGGCAAACTCGAAATCGCGTTCGTCGTGGGCCGGCACCGCCATCACCGCGCCTTCGCCGTAGCCCATCAGCACGTAGTTGGCGACCCATAACGGAAGTTGCTCGTCGGTCAGCGGATGAGTGACGGTCAGCCCGGTGGGCATTCCCTTCTTTTCCTGGGTCGCCAGTTCAGCCTCGGTCACGCCGCCGTGCCGGCATTCGTCAACGAAAGCAGCCAGCGCGGGATTGCTTTTCGCCGCATGGAGGGCCAGCGGGTGTTCGGCGGCCACCGCGACGTAGGTCGCGCCCAGCAGGGTGTCGGCACGAGTGGTGAACACCCAGAGGATGCCCGACTCTCCCTGGCCAGCCCCTTTCCCGGCGGACGCGGGGAGGCGGTAGGGAAAACCGATCCGCACCCCGTGGCTCTTGCCGATCCAGTTCTTCTGCATCAGCTTGACCTGCTCAGGCCAGCCGGGCAGGTGATCCAGTTCGGTGAGCAACTCTTCGGCGTAGCGAGTGATCGCCATGTAGTACATGGGAATTTCGCGCTTCTCGACCACCGCGCCGGTGCGCCAGCCGCGCCCGTCAATGACCTGCTCGTTGGCCAGCACGGTCTGATCCACCGGGTCCCAGTTCACTACGCCGGTCTTCAAATAAACGATGCCCTGCTCCAGCATCCGCAGGAACAGCCACTGATTCCAGCGGTAATACTCCGGCATGCAGGTCGCCACCTCGCGGTCCCAGTCCACAGCGAAGCCCAGCGACCGCAGTTGCCGCTTCATGTAGGCGATGTTGTCGAAAGTCCATTGCACCGGCGCGACCCCGCCAGCCATCGCCGCATTTTCCGCTGGCAGGCCGAAAGCGTCCCACCCCATCGGCTGCAACACGTTCCTGCCCAACATGCGTTGATAGCGGGCGATCACGTCGCCGATGGTGTAGTTGCGCACGTGGCCCATGTGCAGCCGCCCGCTGGGATAGGGGAACACGGACAGGCAGTAGTATTTTTCGCGGCCCGGCTCCTCGCGCACGGCGAAGGCGCGTTGCTCGTCCCAGTAGCGTTGGGCATCCGCTTCAATAACTTGCGGGTTGTAAGACTCGGCGATCACGGCAATTCCCTGGCATTGGCTGGCTTTAAAATGAAGTGCGGTAAGATAGCATAACTTTAATTCCGCTAGCGGGAACGCAACCGCAACCGAGGCAGCCCATCGTGAACTCCCCCACTTCGCACTCCCCCGCGCTCAGCTACCGCGATGCCGGGGTGGACATTGACGCCGGCAACCGGCTGGTGGACCGCATCAAGCCGCACGCCCGGCGCACCTCGCGACCCGGTGTCTTAAGCGGTCTGGGCGGCTTCGGCGCGCTGTTTGAACTGCCGCTGGACCGTTACCGCCAACCGGTTTTGGTGTCCGGCACCGATGGCGTGGGCACCAAGCTCAAGCTGGCGCTGGAATTGAACCGGCACGACACCATCGGCGTTGATCTGGTGGCGATGTGCGTCAACGACGTGCTGGTGGTCGGGGCCGAGCCGCTGTTTTTCCTGGACTATTACGCCAGCGGCCATTTGAACGTGGACGTGGCGGCGGACGTGATCAAGGGCATCGCCGACGGCTGCGAACAGGCCGGCGCGGCGCTGGTGGGCGGCGAAACCGCCGAGATGCCGGGGATGTACGGCGAGGGTGATTACGATTTAGCCGGGTTCTGCGTCGGGGTGGTCGAAAAGGCGCGGATCATTGACGGTTCCAAAGTCCAGCCAGGCGACGCGCTGCTGGGACTCGCCTCCTCCGGGCCGCACTCCAACGGCTACTCGCTGATTCGTAAGATTCTGGCAGTTAGCAGCGCGAAGCTGGATCAGCCCTTCGCGGAGGGCCGCACGCTCGGCCAAGCTTTGTTAACCCCGACCCGCATTTATGTCAAACCGATCCTGCAACTGCTAAACCAGGTTGAGGTCCACGCCATTGCCCACATCACCGGCGGCGGCCTGACCGAGAATATCCCGCGCGTGCTGCCGGCGAACACCAGGGCGGTGATCCACATGCAAAGCTGGCAACGGCCCGCCGTGTTCCAGTGGTTGCAACAGCAGGGCGGCGTGGCTGAGGCGGAAATGCGGCGCACCTTCAACTGCGGGGTCGGGCTGGTGGTCTGCGTCGCGGCGGAAGACGCGGAACGGGCGCAAATGCTGTTGCAGGAGGCGGGCGAAACCGTCTGGCCACTGGGCCATATCGCCGCTGGCGCAGACGAACCGTTCGTGGAGTTTCAGCCGTGAGCGTGCTTCAAAAAACTCGGCTGGTGGTGCTCATTTCCGGGCGCGGCAGCAACTTGCAGGCCATTCTCGATCAGGCGGCGAGCGGAGAATTGCCGGTCGAAGTGGCGGCGGTGATCAGCAACCGGCCCGGCGTGCAGGGCTTGGAACGGGCGCGTCAATCAGGCGTCCTGGCGCTGGAACTGGATCACAAAAACTTCGCTGACCGGCCTGCGTTTGAGGCGGCGCTGATCGAACTGATTGATCGTTACCAGCCGGATTTGGTGGCGCTGGCGGGTTTCATGCGGGTGCTGACCCCCGGTTTCACCGACCATTACCGGGGCCGGCTGTTCAACATTCATCCCTCGCTACTGCCCAAGTTTCGCGGCTTGCACACCCACGAACGCGCCATTGCCGCCGGGGAAACCGAGCATGGGGCCAGCATTCACTTTGTCACCGCCGAACTGGACGGTGGACCAGTCATCGTGCAGGCGAAAGTACCGGTGTTACCGGGCGACGATCCCGACACGCTGGCGGCGCGGGTGCTGGAGCAGGAACACCGGTTGTATCCGCTGGCGATTCGCTGGTTTGCGGAAGGGCGGTTGCGGCTGGAGGGGGATCGAGTGTGGTTTGACGGGGAAGCGCTGGCGGAACCGTTGCAACTGGGTTCCTGCCCCTCTTGAACGAGGGCTGCGCACAGGCTTCGCTTCTCCGCCTCAGAATTCGATCCCCTTTTGCGCCTTCACGCCCTGTTCCCGGTAAGGATGCTTGATGGCGCGAATCTCGCTGACCAGATCGGCCAATTCCACCAGCGCCGCCGGGGCGTTGCGCCCGGTGACCGCGATGTGCAACTCCGACCGCCGGTTGGAGAACACAGCCAGCACCCGCCCCGGATCGAGATAACCGTAGTTCAGCACAAGGTTGAGTTCATCCAGGATGACCAGATCGTAGCGGGGATCAGCGATCATCCGCTCCGCCTCGGCCCAGGCGCGCTCGGCGGTCGCCATATCCTGTACCCGATTCTGGGTCAACCAGGTGAAGCCGTCGCCGATCACCTGAAAATCCACGTTCTCAAACCGGCTCAGCACCGACTTTTCGGCGCTGTCCTGGCCGCCCTTGATGAACTGCACCACGCCCACCCGCATTCCGTGACCGACAGCGCGCAGCGCCATCCCGAACGCGGCGGTGGTTTTGCCCTTGCCGGGACCGGTGAACACCATCAGTAAACCCTTCTGGCGGGTAGCACGGGCCTGCTTGCGCTCGCGGCCGGCCCTGCGGCGGGCGGTCAAGCGAGCGTGGTCGGGATGAGCGGCTCCCTGACATTCCGTCACCATGGAATTCGATCCTTTTTCCGTACCTTCCGTGCCTTCCGTGCTTTCCGTGGACAAAAGGCAAGGTCAGGCGCCATCAAACGTGATAGCTGAAATCCATCCAACTCTGCGGGGTCCAGTCGGGATCCAGGCCCGCATCGTCGCCGCCCGCCACGCTCAGGCCACACTTGCGGGCGAAATAGCGATGAAACGCCAGGCTGGGCGTCAATTCAGGATGAAACACCGTGACCAGAATCCGGTCATCTTCCGCCGCCGCAATGTAGTCATCCAGTCGCAGCAGCACCCGCACGCCCTCCCCCGTCCGCACGATCTTCGGCGCGCGGATGAAGGTCAGCGGAATCGGTTCGCGGGCCACCGCCGGCGCCAGCGCTTCGCGGTTGAAGCTGTCGAGCTGGCTGCCGAAGGCGTTGCGGCTGACCACGATATCAATCAGCCCAAAAAACGGCGTCTCGCCGATATTCTCCCGGGCCAACAGGATCGCCCCGGCACAGGTGCCCCACAGCTTGAGACCGTGGTCATAGGCCTGCCGAATCGCCACATCCAGGCCGAAAATCGTCAGCAGCCGCGACAAACAGGTGCTCTCGCCGCCGGGGATGATCAGCCCCACCAGCCCATCCAGTTCAGCGGTGCGCTTGACCGGCCGCGCCGATACACCGACCCGCCGCAGGTGGTCGAGGTGCTCCTGGACCCCACCCTGCAAATCCAGCACGCCGATCCCGCCAGGGCCGGCCACCGCCTGCATTACCAGCCCCGTCCCGCCAGCCGTTGTTCGCTGGCCATCGTAGCTACATCCAAACCGGGCATGGGATCGCCCAGATCCATCGAGACTTCCAGCAGTTGCTCGGGATCGTTGAAACAGGCGGTCGCCTTGACGATGGCGCGGGCGCGGCTGGCCGGATCGCTGGACTTGAAGATGCCCGAACCGACGAACACGCCATCGCAACCCAGTTGCATCATCAACGCAGCGTCGGCAGGGGTGGCGATGCCGCCGGCGGCAAAGTTGACGACTGGCAACCGGCCCAGCTTCTTCACCTCCAGGGCCAGTTCGTAGGGAATGCCGTTGACTTTGGCAAAGCTGATGATCTCCTCGGTCGGCAGGGCGGCCAGTTGGCGGATTTCCCGGTTCATGGTCCGCATGTGGCGCACCGCCTCGACCACGTTGCCCGTGCCAGCCTCGCCCTTGGTGCGGATCATCGCCGCACCCTCGGCGATCCGCCGCAACGCCTCGCCCAGATTGCGCGCCCCGCACACAAAGGGGATTTCGAACCGGGTCTTATCAATGTGGCATTCCTCGTCGGCGGGCGTCAGCACCTCGCTTTCGTCAATGTAATCAATCTTCAGGGCTTGCAGGATCTGCGCCTCCACGAAATGGCCGATGCGCGCCTTGGCCATGACCGGGATGGTGACCGCTGCCTTGATCGCCTTGATCAGACCCGGATCGGACATGCGTGCTACGCCGCCCTGCTTGCGAATATCGGCCGGCACCCGCTCCAGGGCCATGACCGCCACCGCGCCCGCTTCCTGCGCGATCTGAGCCTGTTCGACGTTGACCACGTCCATGATGACGCCGCCCTTGAGCATCTGCGCCAGTTGCGCGTTCAGAAGATAACGATTTTCTGCCATGCTGGTACTCATTAAATAAAACAATGATGAAAAGACACTCGCGCCAAGCGCGCCGCCCGGACTCACCCGTTCGCGAAAGGGGTAGAGTATATCACCGTCGCGGTTTGGCGCCGCGCCCTCCTGTGACCGCTAGCCCGCGTTCGGAATTCCTTCCACCGTTCGCAACTTGTCAAGGCCGGGGCGAATTCCGATACTATGGGGCATGACCAAATCCACCTATCTGAACCACCAGTTCCTGATCGCCATGCCCGCGCTGACCGATCCGAATTTCTTTCAGACGGTCGTCTACATCAGCGAACATAACCCCAGCGGCGCGCTGGGACTGGTCATCAATCGGCCGCTGAACCTGTCGCTCAGCCAGTTGCTCGAACACCTGCAAATCGCCACCGACCGGCCCGATCTCGCGGCGATGCCGGTCTTCCACGGCGGCCCGGTCCAACCCGAACAGGGCTTCGTTCTTCACAGTCCAGTGGGCCAGTGGGGCGCGACGCTGCACGTCACCGAGCGGATCGGCATTACCACCTCGCGCGACATCCTGCAAGCGACTGCGCGCGGCGAAGGTCCGGAATCCTTGCTGGTCGCCCTGGGTTACGCCGGCTGGGGACCGGGACAACTGGAACGGGAACTGGTGGAAAACGCCTGGTTGTCAACCCCCGCCGACTTCGACCTCCTGTTCCGCACCCCCAGCGAGCGGCGCGGGCTGGCCGCCGCCGCCCTGCTGGGCATCGACCTCAACCTGCTGTCCACCGATGCCGGCCACGC
>JAGTSD010000139.1 GCA_018262135.1 Pseudomonadota bacterium
TTCGGGCTGGCGCGGCGTTTCCGTTGCGAAAAAATGATCGGGTGGTCGGCTGCCTGAGCGCCTATGCAACCGAGCGGGATTTCTTCGACGCGGATCTGACTGATCTGCTGACCCGGCTCGCCGGTGAAGTCTCCTTTGCCCTGGATTTGTTCGAACGCGAGGACCAGCGCAGGACCGCCGAGGATCGCATCCGCCACCTGGCGAACCACGACGCCCTGACTGGCCTGCCCAACCGCACCCTGCTGCTCGATCGCCTGAGCCAGGCGCTTCACAGCGCCCAGCGCAAGCAGCATTGCGTCGGCGTCCTGTTCCTGGACCTCGATCATTTCAAAACCATCAACGACTCGCAGGGCCACGACATGGGCGATCAACTGCTGGAAGCGATCGGCCAGCGGTTGCGCAACGCCATCCGCCAGGAGGACACTCTGGCACGCCAGGGCGGCGATGAGTTTATCCTGGTGCTGTCGGACCTTCTCGATCCCACTGCGGCCGGCCGGGTGGCCGAGCATTTGTTGCAGGCGCTGCGGACGCCATTCATCCTGAACCACCAGGCGTGGCACGTCGGCGCCAGTATCGGCATCAGCATCTATCCGGTAGATTCTGCTGATCCATCCACCCTGATCCGCTACGCCGATAGCGCCATGTATCGGGCCAAGGAAATGGGGCGGGCCTGCTATGCGTTCTTTACCACCGAACTCAACGCCCAGGTATCCGAACGGTTCGATCTGGGCAACGAACTGCGCCGGGCCCTGGAACGGGACGAGTTCGTACTGCATTACCAGCCCCAGATCGATCTCGCGACCGGCCAGCCGGTGGGGGTGGAAGCCCTGATTCGCTGGCAACATCCCCAGCGCGGCCTGCTTCCACCGGCTCGTTTCATCACGACGGCCGAGGAGACCGGGTTGATCGGTCCCATCGGCGAATGGACCCTGCGAACCGCATGCGCCCAGGGCCGCCTCTGGCAAGACGCCGGCCTGCCGCCCTTGTCCATCGCCGTCAATCTGTCCGCCAAGCAATGGCTGCAACCCGATCTGGAAAATCAGGTGATCGAGGCGCTCGAATCCGCCGACCTGGAGCCGCGATTTCTGGAACTGGAAATTACCGAGAGCCTGCTGATGCGGGATAGCGACAAGATGATCGAGACCATGCGCCAGCTCCGGGCGCGCGGGGTGCGGTTCGCCGTGGACGATTTTGGCATCGGCTACTCCTGTCTGGGTTATCTCAAGCGGTTTCCAGTCAACCGGATCAAGATTGACCGATCCTTCGTTCAGGACATCCCGGGCGATCTCGATGATGCCGCCATTGCGACCACCATCATTCAGATGGGCAAGAGCTTGCGGCTGAACGTGGTGGCCGAGGGGGTCGAAACCATCGAGCAGTTGCGCTTTTTGGGCGAACAGGGCTGCGATCTGGCACAGGGCTATTATTTCAGCAAACCGCTGCCCGCCGGGGAGTGCGTGGAATATCTCACCCGGCTGATGCGGGCAACCTGAACCGCCCGGACGCCATCACGGCAGCTCGACCCTGTCTGATTCTGGCGACTCTGGTTGCGGTTCCGGCTCCAGTTCAGTTTCGCGTTCTGGTTCCGGCGCCGGCTCCGAGTTCAGCTCTGATTTGGGCTCCGGTTCCGGTTCCAGTTCTGGCTCCGGCGCCACTGGCGCTGGCGAATCTCCGTTCCCCAGCAAGGCCGTGGCCTGTTCCACCCAGGAAGCCATCAGTTCGGCGGCTGGGCGAGCCGTGCACAAGTGGCAACCCTGGCCGGCCCACAGCGCCATGAAATCGGTTAACCCCCGTTCGGCGGCAGCCTGGCGCAGGTCCTGAGTCAGCAGCAGTTGCAGGGGAAAGCCGGGAAGCTCGGCTTCATGGGCGTGCAGCTCGTCAACCAGCCGGTTACGCAGCACCCGGCCGTGGCGCCCGGTAAATACGCGGCTTAGAGTAGTGGCAATTTCGCTGGCCTGGCTGAGCAGCGCCTGGTAGGCAGGATGCGCGCCGCTTTCCGGGCAGGCCAGAAAGGCGGTGCCCATTTGTACGCCAACCGCGCCCAGCACCCGTATGGCGGCGATGCTGCGCCCGTCCATGATGCCGCCGGCGGCGATGATGGGAACCGCGACATATTCGGCCAACAGCGGCGCCAGGGTGAGGATGCCGACCAGACCCTGCTCGGGGTGGCCGACAAAGGTGCCGCGATGACCGCCGGCCTCGGCCCCCTGGGCGATGATGAAATCCACGCCGCTCTCCTCCAGCACGATCGCTTCCAGCACGTGGGTCGCGGTGCCCAGGGTGAGGATGCCGGCATCCCGCAGCAGATCCAGATACACCTTGTCCGGCGCCCCAAAAATAAAGCTGAGCGCGGGTACGTTTTCCTGCAACAGCACGTCCAGTTGCTCGTCGAAAACCGGAGGTTCCGGCGGATCGGGCGGGTCCGGCGGCAGCCCCAGTTCAGCGCGGTACGGCGCCAGCAGTTCCCGGGCGCGGGCGACCCGGGCGGGATCGGTCCTGGCTGGAGTGACGACCGCCAAATTGACGGCGAACGGCCGGTCGGTCAGGGTACGCACTTCGGCGATGGCTTGCCGCAAGGGTTCAGGGTGCAGATAGCTGCCAGCCAGGGTACCCAGCCCGCCGGCGTTGGACACTGCCGCCACCAGTTGTGGGGTGCCCGGTCCACCGGCCATGGGGGCCTGGATAATGGGATAGCGGATGCCGATTCGCTCGGTCAATACGGTTTGGGTCCAGTTCATGGCGATGCTGCTCGCGGCTGGGAGGTTGGCGGGCGGGGTGCTATTGGTGGCGGTTTGCCACAGGATATTGCGATCTTTACGAAAAATTTCATCGAGCCATCACCGGCTGGTTTCCAACCTGCTCGGGCAATTGCGTTGTTGTACGGCATCGTCTAGGCCGTATCCGCCGCCGACCACTCCTCGCGGCCAAAACGCACCAGCGCCCCGATCCGCTGTTCCTCCAGGGAATCCCATTCAAACAGGGCGAGGGTTTCGCCCGGCTCCGGCGAATCCTCATCGAGCTTGATGCCGAGCCGGTTGAGCCGCAGGGACAGGGGGTGAAGATGCAGATACGGTTCCGGCTGACCAACGATCTGCCAGACCTGCTCCAGATAATCATCCAGCGTGGCCAGCGGCTTGCGGGCGTCGGTCAGGTCCTGCTCGGTCCGGGCCAGCCGCTGCTCCAGCGTGGCCAGCCGGCGCTCGTCGGCGTCGGCGCTCGACAGCAGCGGCCGCAGTCCGCGGGCCTGGCCCCGCAAGGCCTGCAACTGCGCCCGCAACTGCCGCCGTTGTTCCTCCAGGGCGTCGCGTCGCGCCCGCAGTTCGCCGATGCGCTCCCGCGCCCGACCCGCCAGAAACACCAGCATCCGCTGCCGCAAATCCTGGCGCAGTTCGGTTTCGCTGGCGGCGGGAAAGTGGAGCCGATGCTCCGAGAAGCTGACCTGAATCTGACGAACCTCGCGGATCAGCAGGTCGCCTTCCAGCGCCGAGCCGAAGGTCCCGGTTTCGCGCTTGACCATCAGCAGCAGGGCGAAACACTCCTCCGGCTGGCCGGGTTGCTGGAAAAACGCCCGCACCGACCAGGACTGGCTCAACATGGCCCGCAGGTCGGCGGCTGTGGCGAAGAAGGCGTTGACGCGCGGGTCGCTGGCCCAGGCGCGCGCGCTCAGAGTCAGCGCCGGTGGCAGTTGCCGGGTCAGTTGTTGGCAATGGTTCAGCGCGGCGTCCACCGCGTCCATCAGCTTGTCGGCGTAGTCCCCCACCAGCCGGATGCGCGGCTCGCTGGCGTCCACCACCTGCTCGATGGCGTCCCGCAGTCCTGCCAGCCGTTCCTGATGCTGGCGGCGCTCGGCCAACTGCTGCTGGGCGAAGGTCGCGATACCATCGAACAGATGGTGCAGAAAGCTGGAACCGTTCGTCATGCGTCAACCCTCCTCCCCGCCAGCCTCGCTCCGATGGACCGGTTGCATTCAGGACAACCGCACCAGCCGCTGGTGCAGCGGGCTGGTGCGGGGAAAGTGGGCGCGGAGAAAATCCATCTGATCGGCCAGCACCCGCCGGCCCTGCAAAAAGACGTATTCCGCGTGATTGGGCGTGAACGGAATCGCCAGCAACTGCATCCCGGCCTGTTCCGGCGTCTTGCCGCCCTTGGCGTGGTTGCAGGGCTTGCAGGCGGTGACCACGTTGTTCCAGTGATCGCTGCCGCCCTGCACCAGCGGCCGGACGTGGTCGCGGGACAGTTCCCGGAACGGAAAGGTTTCACCGCAATACAAACAGGTATTGCAGTCGCGCCGGAACAGTGCGGTGTTCGACAGCGGCGGCACGTAGTCCTGGCGGGAGCGCAGCCGGGCGTAGGCGCCGCCCTGGGTGGCGATGATCGAATTCACCGTGACGGTGCTGCGCCGGCCGCTGCGGGCGTTGATGCCTCCGCGCACCGTGTAAAGCACCATGCCGCAGGTGTAGGCCACCTGGTCGGCGTAGTACAAGCGCACCGCCTGCTGGTAATCAATCCATTCCAGCGGCATTCCCGTGACGTCCGTGTGCAGAATTTGCTGCTCCAGTCCGTACATGTTTCACCCGTGCCTGTGCTCCGTTTCTCGACCGCATCTCGTCATCACCCGACGCGGCCCCGGTTCTTTACCCCCTCTTTTGAAGGGAGCACGATTGCGCCAGAGGGATTGCGCCCGGATCTCAACCCAATCCTCCTCGCAAGAAGGCGGGGAATCTTGCCGAACGCTGCCAACCCAAACGCGCCATGGCAATTTAGCCCATGCCTTTTATAATGTTAACAGTGTAGGCTACTCTGTCCTTAGGAGTATCGCGCGTCTTCCCGCCGCCGGCGCGCGTTTCCCCTAAAAAAAGCTGTCACACCCTCAACAGGCTTGGCAATAACTTTTTTTCGCGCCCACTTCCGGGTTCGGCGGAATCCGGTGGAACTATCATCAGGAGGAAATAACACATGCCTGCTCGTATGGCCGTCCCGAAGGAAATCATTTCGGGCGAACGACGGGTCGCCCTCGACCCCACGATGGCCGAGCGTTTTGCCAAGCTCGGCGTGGAAGTATTACTGGAAAAGGGGGCAGGTCTCAGCGCCTTTTTCCCCGATGAAGCTTACGCCAAGAGCAGCCGGCTGATCGACACTGCCCAAGCGCTCTACGCCGAGGCCGACGTCGTATTCAAGGTACAGGGTCCGACCCTGGAAGAGGTGGAACTACTCCGGGATGGCTCGACTCTGCTGGCCGTTCTGCAGCCGCACCGCAACCTGGACATGGTCAAGCGGCTGCGCGACAAGAAAATCACCAGTTTCGCCATGGAACTGATTCCACGCATCTCCCGCGCCCAGTCCATGGACGTGCTGTCCTCGCAGGCGGCGGTCTCCGGCTACAAGGTGGCATTGCTGGCAGCCAACCTGGCCAGCGGCTTCTTCCCGATGCTGACCACCGCCGCCGGCACCATCCGCCCGTCCAAGGTCGTCATCGTCGGCGCCGGCGTGGCCGGCCTGCAAGCCATCCCGCCGAGGAGAAGCAGAAGCAGGCCGACGTACTGGCCCGGCATATCGCCGCCGCCAACGCGGTCATCACCACCGCCGCCATCCCCGGCCGGGCCGCGCCGAAGATCGTCACCGCGGCGATGGTCGAGGGCATGAAGCGCGGCGCGGTGATCGTGGACCTGGCGGCGGAGTCCGGCGGCAACTGCGAACTGACCCGCCCCGGTGAAACCTACGAACACAACGGCGTGGTCATCGCCGGCCCGCTCAACATCCCCAGCAGCTTCCCGGTTCCGGCCAGCGAGATGTACGCCAAGAATCTGTTCAACTTCCTGTCGCCGATGATCAAGGATGGCGTCCTGAACCTCGACTGGAACGACGAGGTGATCGCCAAGAGCGCGCTGACCCGCGACGGGAAGATCGTCCACGAACCCACCAGCAAGCTGGTCTAACCCCAAAACCGGAGAAGCGTTATGGAAGCAGTGGTTGCTTTTTTCTCCCCCATCTACATCCTGATGCTGGCCGCTATTCTCGGCTATGAAATCATCAGCCGGGTTCCCGTCATCCTGCACACCCCGCTGATGTCCGGCACCAACTTTGTTCATGGCATCGTGCTGGTGGGCGCGATGGTGGCCCTGGGCCAGGCCAGCACTCCGCTGGAACAGACCATCGGGTTCCTCGGCGTGCTGCTGGGGGCCGGCAACGCGGTCGGCGGTTATTTCGTCACCGAGCGCATGCTGGAAATGTTCAAGAGCAGCAAGGAAAAGGGGAACTAAGCCATGGGTTA
>JAGTSD010000140.1 GCA_018262135.1 Pseudomonadota bacterium
GCCGACATCGTTTTGCCGGGCGGCTTTTTCGAACCAATAGACGGCTCGCCTGGGGTTACGCGGCACTCCCAACCCCAGGCGATACAACATCCCCAGCCGGAATTGGGACGGCGCGTGGCCGTTTTCGGCCAGCGCAGTCAGTGTCATGGCAGCCGCGCGGTAGTCGCGGTGCAACAACTGTTGCATCGCCACTCGGTGTTGAGCCTGCTGGGGATCGCAGCCCACCAGCAGCAACGCAGCGAGCAGTATCAGAAAATGGGGGAAGCGGACCATCAGGCCTTGGGGTCCGGAGGGACCAAAGGCGACGGGGAGCGCGTGGCATGGGATCGGGTGCCGCGTTGCAGCCATCCGCCGAGAATCACCGTGCGCAGGAACGAGCGGTGCAGCAACAGCCAGGCGAGCAGCGGCGCAACCACCGGCAGCACCAGCACGGCCAGTTGTCGGCCCAGCCCCCACAGATAGTACGGCGCCGACGAATCCGGCAAAGCCAGGGCGTAGAGGGCAGGTGGCGTCTCGGTCAGCGCCGGCAGGTGAGTTCGGTACAGTGCGATTTGAAATTGCGCGTACAACAGGACCATGACAAAAGCCACCGGTAACAAGAGTATGGTGCCTAACAGCAGCCGGCGGAGCAACGCTCGCGCCGGGGTGGCCAGGGTCAGTCCCCAGAACAGCGGTAGGATCACGACCGCACGGTTGAAGGATAGCGGCAGGGCCATAAACATCTCGGCCGAGTCCGTCAGCGGCGGCAAGAGGGTAACGATCAGGCCAAGATCACCGCGCAAGCCGACGATCAGGACAGTTTCCGGCCACAACCACGGGCTGACGATGTTAACCGTGTGTGCCAGCCCAATTATTAATGGTTCCCGCACCAACCACCACCACAGCGCCAGACACAATGGCAGACTCAGCGCCACGCCCAGTAGCAGGCGCAGCAGCGGATCAAGCGGCCGGCGCACGAGACTCCATCGGCGCCGGTAACCGGCGTAGCCACAGCAGGAAAATCAGCAGCACATCCACCAGGATCAACGCATCCCAGACGTACCAATGCACCCAGTAAAACCACGCCGGTTTCCATACCCCGAGGTATACCAAGCTGACGATACGCGCCAAATTGAGCGCTTGCACCGCCAACACGCCGATCAGCAGACCCCACAGCCGGTGGCGCCACGGCGCGGGAAAGGCCAGCATGGCGGTCCACAGCAGCAGGGTGGCCTCCACCCCGTTGCACAGATCAAGAATACGCACGCTGAAGCCAGGAATCGTCAGCACATTACCTTGCACCCAGGCTTGTCCCCCGAACAGAGCAATCAAACCGCCTGCCGCCGCGGTCAGCCCGTCGGTAAGGGGTGCGATTACCTGATTCCGCACTGGCGGCAGGTACACCAGCCCGTACAGCAGCAGGCCGATTCCGATAAAAGCCAGTAGAAAGCGTCGCATGATCATGGAGTTCGTGGTGGGCTAGGGTTCACGTTTCCGCTCGCTCCAAGTTCAGCGCCAGCAGCCGGCGCGGCACGTTCTCGTCGCTCGAGTCCGGGCGTTTACGGGAATCAGGAGTCAGGTAGCGGTTCGGGACTGACCAGCACCTTGTCGATCCGGCGGCCGTCCATGTCCACCACCTCGAAGCGGTAGCCACCCCAGACGAACTGCTGGCCGGTCGCGGGCACCTCGCCCAGCCGCGCCAGCACCAGCCCGGCCAGCGTGTAATAGCCCTCCTCTTCCGGAATTTCCCGCAGATTCAGCAATTCCCACAATTCATCCAGCGGCAGCCCGCCATCCACCAGCCAGGAACCATCGGCTCGTTGGACCACCTCGGGTTCTTCCGCCGTGCGAGTCTCCTCCAGATCGCCCACGATACCTTCCATGAGATCAGTCAGCGTCACCAGTCCTTCCAGCCCGCCGTATTCGTCGCGGACCAGCGCCAGCCGCGCCGACGATTGCTTGAGTAAATCCAGCACCTGCAAGGAACGGGCGTTTTCGTGGACCACCGGCGCCTCCCGCAGCAGGGCGTCGAAATCCACTTCCCGACCAGCGAGGTAACAGTCCAGCAGGTCCTTGGCCAGCACCACACCCTGCACTTCATCGATGGCGCCGTGTCCGGCCGGGAACCGGGAATAACGGCCATCCTGGATCGCGCGCAGCAGCAGTTCCGGCGGATCGTCCAGATCGAGCCAGACGATCTCGGTACGGGGGGTCATGACCGCTCCGACTGGGCGGTCGGCCAGGCGCATGACGCCGCTGATCATCTCCTGCTCGGCGCGTTCCACCACGCCGGACGCGGCGGCTTCGGCAATCAGGGTTTTGATTTCCTCGTCGGTGATGCGCTGCCCGGAGATCGAACTCACGCCCAACAGGCGCAGGACGGCGCGGGTGGACAGATCGAGCAGCCCGACCAGCGGGGAACCAATCCAGGCGACCATCCGCATGGGCCAGGCGACCGCCGCCGCCAGCCGTTCGGGATCGCGCAGCGCCAGATGCTTGGGGACCAACTCGCCGATGATCAGCGACAGGTAGGTGATCGACGCCACCACCAGGCCCAGGGCCAGTTCGCCGCTGTAGGGGGCGAGAGCGGGAAAAGTCGCCGCCAGCCAGGCATCCAGTTTTTCCGCCAGCGTCGCGCCGCCGAACGCGCCGGCGAAGATGCCGATCAGGGTGATGCCGATCTGGACGGTGGACAGGAACCGGCCGGGATGTTCGGCCAGACGCAGCGCTGTGGCCGCGCCGCGCTGACCGGTTTCCGCCATCTGGCGCAACCGGCCCTTGCGCGAGGACACCACCGCCAGTTCGGCCATGGCGAAGAAGCCGTTGAGTACGATCAACAGCAGGATAATTAAAATTTCCCAGATAGCCATAAGGCGGGACTCAGGGCGGGAGGCGCCAAACCGCTTGGGCGGGCCTCGATGGGGCAGGGGCAGGGTGCGGGTTCATTCGGCCACCCGAGTGGCCCAGTCGCGGGTCTTGAACCAGTAGTCGTGCCGTTCCTTCAGCCAGCCGTCCTGCTGGCGCAGCAGAATCCAGTTGTTGAAGAAGTTCAGCGCGTCGGGATCGCCCTTGCGCAGCGCGAAGCCTTCCGCGCCCTGTACGAACGGTTCGGGGATCGGCAGGAACAGCTTGTCGGGATGCTTGAGCGCCTCGAACGCCGGCGTCGGGGTACTGGTGATAAAGGCGTGCGCCTTGCCGTTCAGCACCTCCTGCAGGGCCAGCGCGTCCTCATCGAACTGTCGCAGCGTGGCCTTGGGCATCAACCGTTTGGCAACGGTCGCCGGGGTCGCTCCGCGCCGGACGGCCAGCACCACGTCGGGTTTATTGAAATCTTCCAGCGACTTGAAGCCGGCCGCGAGTTCCTTGTTCGCCACCAGATGGATACCGGAATTGGCGTAGGGCAGGGTGAAATTGACGGTCAGGTTGCGCTCCGGGGTGATGGACATCCCGCCGATGACCACGTCGAACTTGCCGGCCAGCAGGGCGGGGATGATGCCATCCCAGGCGGTGGGCACGAATTCGGCCTTGACCTTCATGTCCTCGGCCAGTTGTTTGGCGACGTCGATTTCGTAGCCGATCAACTCACCGTTTTTGTCGCGCATCGCCCAGGGGACGAAGGTGGACATGCCGACCCGGATCGCGCCGCGCTTTTTGATGGTTTCCAGCACCCCGGCGGCGGCGAGTTGCTGGCTGGCGTTCTGGGCGCGGGCGAGCGGTGGCAGCGCGATGACAAGCGCGAGCATAACGGTCGTCAATAGGGCGAACAGGCGGGTTTGCATATGAGGATACTCTCCTGGTGGTTATCTTGTTTGGGCAAGATATACCGGACTGTGGGGCTTGGCGCAATTTCACGACGGTAATTTGCATTCAGGACTTTCATTACCCGGTCATTCCGGCTTGTGCTGGCATGACCAGGACGGAGGGCGGGACGAAAGTTTCGGGAACGGCTGGAATTGAGGCATCGAACATCAAGGTGAAGGTTTCGTGGTTATGCTGTTTCCACTGATACAATATCAAATAGTTATTCATGCAAGGGTCGTCGCTTATGGACTTCGTCACCCGCTACCGTCAACCCACCTGATCGAAGCCCAGACCAGCCTCGTGCTGGTGTTCATGGCCGCCACGGAATTGAGCGAGGAGCAACGAACCGATGCTGCCGTTCCCGCCATTTTCTCCGGCCAGCTCGCCCAGCCGCTGATTTTCCGCAATTTGCTGCTCGGGCTGCGGAACACGGTGGAATCCCGCTTCTACCGGCCCGACCTGTGGCGCTTGCTGGACCCGGTCATCACTTCAGGGAATCAGTTATTGCGGCTGGAATGTTTTTCCAGTTGCGCCAGCGTCTACGCCCGTGCCGATTTCACCGAGAACGCCTTCACCGATGGCGCGTTCCACCGCAACGGGACCACCAACGTCGATTTCAACGGCGCCTTTCTGAACCATCTGGCGCAACTGCGACCCGGCAAGCCGGCCCATTTCGAGATGGGCGAGCAGTCCATCAAGCTCCAGTCGCCACAGGGCGAAGCGGTCGAACACAAGGTTAAATTGCCGGAACGCTGGATCAAGGGCTTCCTGCAAGTGCAGGCGGTGCAGCGTCAGGCTCAGCCGCTGTTCGAACTGGATCGCCTGACCGCCGGCCAGTTGCTGGCCCGGATTCCCGCCAGCAGCAAGGGCGCTCTCTATCTGGTCCCGAAGCGCCACAAGCCGGAAATCCTGTATCGCCAGCCCGCCGGTCAGGGCGGTTACATCGCGGTCACCGACGGTCACCGGCTGCGGTTGCTGCAAGCCATCCTGCCGGATTTGCAGACGCTGCGCGTTTATCAGACCGAGGCGACCGGCGCTTCGGTGTGGGTAGCAGACACCGGCGCGGCCCAGTTCACGCTGGGACTGTCGGGCGCGGCGGCCCACGGCTTTTCCGGCGACGGCGACGCGCTGCGCCAGTTGCGCGCGGCAGAGATTGATGAGGCCGATCTGGCGCTGGCCCACGCCGCCGCCCACAGCCTCAATCAGTTCACCGTCGCCGAACTGGCCGCGCATCAGGATTTGCCCTTGCCCTACGCCACCGAAATTGTGGATCGGCTGGCCCAGCAGGGGTTGCTGGGTTTCGACCGGGATCGCGACCGCTACTTCTACCGGCAGTTGCCGTTTCTGGTGGACGCCAACAGCCAGCCCGGCCGGCTGCAAGGCTCGCAAAAGCTGTTGGAAAAACAGTCGGTCGAGATCGAACGCTGCGAGCGGCGCGACGGTGAGTTGATCGCCAGCGGCTGGGTGCGCGGCGAAAGCGGCTATTACCAGGTCGCGTTGCGGGTGGACGCGCAGGGCTATTTGCGGGAAGGCCGCTGCACCTGCCCCTGGATTCAGCAGCACGAACTGCGGCGCGGCCCCTGCAAGCATCTGCTGGCGCTGCGCTTTGCGGCGGAGGAAGCGCCATGAACGACGCCAGCGACGAGTTGTTTCAAACCCTGCTGCGCGAACTGTTCCAGGGCAGGGAACAAGCGCTGCGCGGCCTGCTGCAACCGCTGACC
>JAGTSD010000141.1 GCA_018262135.1 Pseudomonadota bacterium
CTGGTGGAATCGTCGGGCATCATCGACATCGCCATTTCGCCGCAGCAAGCTACCATCGGCAGCCTGCTGACCCACGTCCGGCGCGGCGACGTGGCCAAGGTGCATTCCCTGCGGCGCGGCGCCGCCGAGGCGATCGAAGCCATCGCCCACGGCGACTACAAGACCTCAAAGGTCGTGGGCCGGCGGGTCGAGGAAATCCGCCTGCCGCCGGGTACCACCATCGGCGCCCTCGCCCGTGGCGACGGGGTGATCATTTGCCACCACGACACCGTGATCGAAGCGGACGACCACGTCATCCTGTTCCTGATCGACAAGAAGCGGGTACCCGAAGTCGAACGGCTGTTCGCGGTGGGGGCCACGTTCCTGTAACTCCGCGCGACGACCTATCACCTTATGCTAAAATCCACCCACTCCGATTCCGAACGGGGGGGCGCCGTCCCCGCCATCATTCCAAAAACTACCAGGCGTTGACAGGACTCCGACCATGACCGCATTCAATTTCGAACTGGCCCGCCACAACATGATCGAGCAGCAGATCCGGCCTTGGGATGTGCTGGATCAGCGGGTACTGGACACCCTCCGCTGCGTGCCGCGCGAGGATTTCGTGCCGGAACGCTATCGCAACCTGGCGTTCAGCGACGTGGCCATCCCGCTCGGCCACGGCGAAGTCATGCTGAAACCCAACGTCGAGGGCCGGATTCTGCAGGCGCTGGCAGTACAGCCGACCGATCACGTGCTGGAAGTAGGCACGGGCGGCGGTTATCTGACCGCCTGCCTGGCGCGACTGGCCGCTACCGTAGTCAGCGTGGATATCGTTCCTGAATTCATCGAGGCCGCCCGCCAGAAGCTGAAGGCCCACGGCCTGGCCAACGTGGTGTTGCACGTCGGCGACGCCAGCCAGGGCTGGGGCGGGCATCGCTACCACGCGATCGCCGTCACCGGCTCGGTGGCCGAGGTCGCCGAGATCTGGCGGCAAAGCCTGAGTCTGGGTGGCCGGCTGTTTATCGTGGCCGGCCAGCCACCCGTGATGGAAGCGCTGCTGATCACCCGGGTCGGCGAGCAGGAATGGGTCCGGGAAAGCCTGTTCGATACCGAGTTGCCGCCGCTGCGCAATGCGGCGCCGGTCAAAACCTTCGCCTTTTGATGTGTGATGCGCGCAAGCGATGGGCGCGGCCTACGGATTCCCTACTGATGCAGGTCTCTGGTATATTAGCGTTTACTAATATCTAAGAAGGAGTCGGTCAGTCATGCCCAAAGCGCATCATCTGGTGTTGGCCGGGATCATCGCTACGCTGTGTGGCTCACCTGCGGGGGCGGCAGACCTCCTGCAAGTTTACCGGCAGGCACTCGATAGCGACCCGGTGCTCAAGGCCGCCGCCGCCAGCCGCGAGGCCACGCAGGAGACCAGGCCGCAGGCCCGGGCCCTGCTGCTGCCGAACGTGGGAGTGACGGCCGAACAGGGCAGCACCTTCGGGATAGCGGGATCGCCGACCGGCCAGTCCTCCTTCAACAGCCACAACTATGCGATCGGCCTGGTGCAGCCGGTCTATAATCGCCGCAGCCAAGTGCAACAGCGGGTAGCGGATGCCGTGGTCGGACAGTCCGACGTGGACTTCCAAAACTCCCAGAACCAACTGATTCTACGAATATCGCAAGGCTATTTCGGGGTGCTGGCGGTGCTGGACAACCTGACCTACGCTACCGCCGAGAAGAACGCCTTCGCCCGCCAGCTCGAACAGGCCAACCGGCGCTTCGAAGTGGGGCTGGCGACCATCACCGATGTCTATGATGCCCAGGCTCGTTTCGATGCCGCGGTCTCGCAGGAAATCGATGCCATCAACCGATTGGCCGACGCCCGCGAACTCCTGCGGCAACTGACCGGGCAGGAACACGCTGAGCTTAATCTGCTCAGCGAGCAGATGCCGCTGGCGCTACCCAAGCCGAGCGATCCCGAGGTTTGGGTCAACATGGCGTTGGAGAACAACCTGGGGTTGCGCAGCGCCAGTTTTGGCGTCGATCAGGCGCGGGAGAACATCAATCTGCAGAAAGCCGGCCACTATCCGACGCTGGATCTGCGGGCCAGCCGCGTCAACCTCGACAACGGCATCACCGATACCTCCAGCAGCCAGGTCAACCTGGAACTGGCTATACCGCTTTACACCGGCGGCGCGGTCTCCTCACAGTCCCGCCAGGCAGCCTACAATTACGAAGCCGCCCGCCAGAGCCTGGAAAACCAGCAGCGCGATACCGTCCGTACCGTCCGCAACGCCTACCGTGGGCAGGAAACCGCCATCAGCCAGATCAAGGCACTTAACCAGACCCGCGTGTCCACCCGCAGCGCCCTGGAAGCCAATCAGGCGGGCTATGAAGTGGGTACCCGCACCATCGTGGACGTATTGGACGCCGAGCGCAACGTCTACCTCGCTGAACGAAACTATGCCAGCGCACGCTATTCCTACATCGCCAATTATCTGATCTTGCGGCAGGCCGCCGGCCAGTTGTCGGAGGCGGATTTGACCGAGATCAATGGTTGGCTGGGCGGTCCGCGGTCCACCTCGGGCGCCGCGCCCGTGGTCTCCGCTGCGCCCGCTGGCAGCGGGCCAGCCAAGCCCGCTCCGAGCAAGAGCAAGAACGGCAAGTCCGCTGTGACCAAGCCTGCTGGCAAGGAACCGGCGACTCCAGTCATTCCCCCCGCAGTGAAATGACCGACGGTCGCTCTGCTTCTGGCCATGAGCGAACCGGGTGGCGCTGAGCGGTCGCCGCCGGCTGCCAGAGTCACGCTGGCAGGTCTACCGCGCCGGCTGGCTGCCATCGTCTACGACAGCCTGCTGCTGCTCGGCGTGCTGGTCGGTGCGACTGCCCTGGCGCTCGGGCTGGCGGTGGCGGTGCTCGGTAGTGAGCCCGTCAGGCTCTATAACCCGCTGGCGGGTAATCCCTTCTTTCAGACTTATCTGCTGCTGGTCTGTTTCTTCTTCTATGGCGGATTCTGGACCCACGGTGGCCAAACCCTGGGGATGCGCGCCTGGCGGTTGCGGTTACAGCGCCGCGATGGCCAGGGCATTAGCTGGTGGCAGGCGCTGCTACGGTTTCTGATCGGTGGGCTCTGGCTGACCCCGGTGGTCTACCTCCCTTGGGCGCTCGGCGTCAGCGTCGGTCTCAGCCTGGCTGCCGGTGTCGGTGTTCTACTGGTGCTGCTGCTGCTTCGTCTGCCCGACCGCGCATCGGAAACGGAACTGGTGGTGCTGCCCAAAAAAGCCTGATCGGATCATAGAAAACGCGAGTGGGAGGGCGAACATGAAAATTACGATTTTTGGCTCCGGCTACGTCGGGCTGGTCACCGGTGCCTGCTTCGCCGATGTGGGTAACGACGTCCTCTGCGTGGACGTGGACCCGCGCAAGGTCGCCATGCTCCAGCGCGGCGAAATCCCCATTCACGAGCCGGGTCTCGACGACGTGGTCCAACGTAATAGCGCCAGCGGCCGGTTGCAATTTACCACCGACCTTGCGGCGGGCGTGGCTCACGGCCTGTTCCAGTTCATCGCCGTCGGCACCCCGCCAGACGAGGACGGCTCCGCCGATCTTCAACACGTCCGTGCCGTAGCCCGCGTGATCGGCCGGCACATGGATTCTTACCGGGTGGTGGTCAACAAATCCACCGTACCAGTGGGCACTGCCGACGTGGTGCGCGACACCATCGCCGCCGTGCTGGCCGAACGCGGCCTGGACATCCCGTTTGTGGTGGTTTCCAACCCGGAATTTCTCAAGGAAGGCGCGGCGGTGCAGGACTTCATGCGGCCCGACCGCATCATCGTCGGCAGTGACGACCAGCAGGCTACGGTCCACTTGCGCAACCTGTATGCACCGTTCAACCGCAACCGCGACCGGCTGATCGAGATGGACGTGCGCTCGGCGGAACTAAGCAAGTACGCCGCCAACGCCATGCTGGCGACCAAGATCAGTTTCATGAACGAAATAGCCAATCTGGCCGAACGGCTGGGCGCGGACATCGAAAAGGTCCGGGTCGGCATCGGTGCCGATCCCCGTATCGGGTATCACTTCATCTATCCGGGCGCGGGATACGGGGGATCGTGTTTCCCCAAGGACGTCAAGGCTCTGGAATACACGGCCCGGTCCGCGAACTACGAGGCCACCCTGCTGCAGGCGGTGGAGGCGGTCAACGAGCGCCAGAAGAACGTGCTGTTCGGCAAAATCCAGCGTCATTTCCAAGACGACCTGCGCGGGCGGACCTTCGCCCTGTGGGGACTGGCGTTCAAACCGGGCACCGACGACATGCGCGAAGCGCCCAGCCGCAACCTGCTGGAGGCGTTGTGGCGCGAGGGCTGCACGGTGCGGGCCTACGATCCGGCGGCGATGAACGAAGCTCGCCGGCTCTACGGCGAGCGGCCCGATTTTCAGTTGTGCGATCGGCCGATGGAGACCTTGGCCGGCGCCGACGCGCTGGTGATCGTGACCGAATGGAGCCTGTTCCGCAGCCCCGATTTTGATGCCATCCGCCGGCAACTCCGACAGCCAGTCATTTTCGACGGGCGCAATCTCTACGATCCGGAGTACGTGCGCGAACTGGGCTTTGTCTACTACGCCATCGGCCGAGGCGAAATTTCGTGATCATCCCCGTCATCCTGTCCGGCGGCAGCGGCACCCGGCTGTGGCCGCTGTCGCGCGAGGCCTATCCCAAGCAGTTTCTGCCGCTGGTGGATCACAACACCATGTTGCAGAACACTGCCCTGCGGATCGCCGGCTTGACCGGTGTGACTGCGCCGCTGGTGGTCTGCAACGAGGAACACCGGTTCATGGTGGCCGAGCAGTTGCGCGCGGTGGGCATCCAGCCCGCAGGGGTGATTCTGGAGCCGGTGGGTCGCAATACCGCGCCGGCGGTGGCGATTGCGGCGTTGCACGCCCAGTGCGAGGGCGCTGACCCCGTCCTGCTGGTGTTGCCCGCCGATCACGTCATCACCGATATCGAAGGCTTTCAGGCCGCCGTGTGCCGGGTTGCTCCGCACGCCGAGGCGGGCCGCCTGATCACCTTTGGCATCGTCCCGACTGCCCCGGAAACCGGCTACGGCTACATCAAGGCTGGCGCGCCCGTGGATGAATCCGGGGTGTGCAAGGTGGAGTGCTTCGTCGAGAAGCCCGACCTCGCCACCGCCCGAGGCTATCTGGAAACGGGCGCCTATTTCTGGAACAGCGGCATGTTCATGTTCCGGGGTTCCACCTTTCTGGCGGAACTAGAGCGCCTGGCCCCGGCGATGCTGGCCGCCTGCCAGCAGGCCCTCGCCGCCGGCCACGCCGATGCCGATTTCCTGTGGCTGGATCGCAAGGCCTTTGCCGCCTGCCCCAAGGATTCCATTGACTACGCGGTGATGGAGAAAACCCGCCATGCGGTGGTCATGCCGCTGGCGGTGGGCTGGAACGATGTCGGGTCCTGGTCGGCGTTGTGGGATGTGGGGGAACACGACGCCGAC
>JAGTSD010000142.1 GCA_018262135.1 Pseudomonadota bacterium
GCAAGGCTAGCGATCCACCCTGTTTTATCGCTTGCATCGTCCTACTCATCAGTGGAGTTCTCCCAGGTTTGACGTGATGGTTGAAAAATCGAACAGTCTGCGGTCACAACGCTTCTGGGCCGGTTTGGCCGGTACGGATGCGGATGGCGCCTTCCAGGTCGTACACGAAGATTTTGCCGTCACCAACCTTGCCGGTATTGGCGGCGCGGGTGATCGCTTCGATGATCCGCTCGGCCAGCGCATCGTCCACGCCGACCTCGATCTTGATCTTGGGCAGAAAATCCACCACGTACTCCGCGCCCCGATACAATTCGGTATGTCCCTTCTGGCGACCGAACCCCTTGACCTCGGTGACGGTGATCCCCTGCGCGCCCACTTCCGAGAGTGCCTCCCGAACATCGTCCAGCTTGAACGGCTTGATGACCGCGGTAATCAGTTTCATGGGGTCCAAATCTCCTGTGGCTTGATGCTTGATGCCCCAAGGGGGCGCGATGTGTGGTCTCGGCGTCTCGACAGACCCATTTGTCAGCGCCGATCCTTCGTTTCACCAGCAGTTAGCATATCGTGTGCCACCAATAATAATTTTTTTAAAAACAATAAATTAAATAAATATAAATTTGCCATGGCCGCTGGATTTGGCTTCGATTCAACGCCATATCCAACAATTTGCACTTTATTGGTGCAACACAGTGGATGCGCGCAAACCGGCTAAATATCGTTAAACTTAGCGAACCCCTTCTACCCCGGAGAAGTCCCGATGATCGACCCCAAGGCATTCGAGGATCTGGCCAAGCGTTTCGCCGAAGCGGTGCCGCCCGGCGTTCGGCAATTTCAGGCGGAAATGGAAAAGAACTTCCATGCTGCGCTACAAGCGACTTTTGCCAAGCTGGAGCTGGTGACCCGCGAGGAATTTGACGTGCAGCAGGCGGTGCTGGCCCGCACCCGCGCCAAGCTGGAGGAACTGGAAAAGCAGGTGGCGGAACTGGAAACCAAGGTAGGCGGTGGCAAGCGCCGCAAGAGCGCGGAAAAACCAGCCCAACCGGACAGCGGCGAAGCCTGAAGATACTGTTGAAGCACTAAAATAGTGCGAAACCGCTTTATCCCGGTCGGCTCAGGTTGCAGCCGGCTGGCGTGAAGCCTCCCGTCCTTAACCCGCTAGACTGTCATGTCGCTCGCCATCGTTTACACCCGCGCCCAGGTCGGCATTGACGCCCCGCTGGTCAGCGTGGAAGTCCACCTGTCCGGCGGTCTGCCGGGGTTGTTCATCGTTGGCTTGCCGGAAGCGGCGGTGAAGGAAAGCAAGGACCGGGTGCGCGGCGCGATTCTCAACAGTCAGTTCGAGTTTCCCAGCCGCCGCATCACCATCAATCTGGCCCCCGCCGATCTGCCCAAGGAAGGCGGCCGCTTCGATCTGCCCATCGCGCTGGGCATTCTCGCCGCCTCGGGCCAGATCAACCGCGAGCGGCTGAGCCAGTACGAATTTCTCGGTGAACTGGCCCTGGGCGGCGAATTGCGCGGGATTCGCGGCGTGTTACCGGCGACTCTCGCCTGCCGCGACGCCGGTCGTACCCTGCTGGTGCCCGGCGACAATGCCGCCGAGGCGATGCTGGTCGGCGACGTGAAAGTGCTGGGCGCGGTTCATCTTCTCGAAGTTTGCCGGCAACTGGCCACCGGGACCGCCCTGCAACCGCCGGTCCCTCAGCCCCGCGCGCCGCTGGGGAGCCTGTTGGAGCGCGATTTAAGCGACGTGCGCGGCCAGCAACACGCCAAGCGCGCGCTGGAAATTGCCGCCGCCGGTGGTCACAACCTGTTGCTGATCGGCCCGCCCGGCACCGGCAAGACCATGCTGGCCAGCCGGTTGCCGGGCATCATGCCACCGCTGACCGAGGCGGAAGCGCTGGAAACCGCCGCCATCGCCTCGATCAGCGCCCAGGGGCTGGATTTGAAGCAGTGGGGCGTCCGGCCGTTCCGCGCGCCGCATCACACCGCGTCCGGGGTGGCGCTGGTCGGCGGCGGCGGTCAGCCCCGGCCCGGCGAGATTTCGCTGGCCCACCACGGCGTGCTGTTTCTGGACGAGTTGCCGGAATACGACCGGCGGGTGCTGGAGGTCCTGCGCGAACCGCTGGAATCAGGGCGGATCACCATCTCCCGCGCCGCCCGCCAGGCCGATTTTCCGGCGCGATTTCAACTGGTCGCGGCGATGAATCCCTGTCCCTGCGGCTATCTGGGCGACGCCGAACGGCGCTGCGCCTGCGGGCAGGAGCAGGTGCGCCGCTATCGGGCGCGGATTTCGGGGCCACTGATCGATCGCATCGATCTGCACATCGAAGTGCCGCGCCTGGCCCATCGGGTGCTACGCGGCGATGCGCCGGAGGAAAACAGTGCCACCGTGCGCGCCCGGGTGTGCGCGGCGCGCGACCGGCAATTGCACCGCGCCGGCAAACCCAACAGCGCCCTGGGCACGCGCGAGATCGAACGCTATTGCACCCTGAGCGAGGGCGATCACCGGTTGCTGGAGCAGGCGCTGGAGCGGCTGGGACTGTCGCCGCGCGCCTATCACCGGATTTTGAAGGTGGCCCGGACGATTGCTGATATGGCCGGCAGCGAGAGCATCAAAACGCCGCATCTCACCGAGGCCATCAGCTATCGTGCGTTGGATCGGAGTTTGGCGCGCTGAGCACGGCTCTGAAGGCAATGGGCATGAAAGCAGGAGACGCCATGGCTGTTCAACGGGTTAAGAAGTGGGGGAACAGCCCGGCGGTGCGTTTACCGGCGGCGATAGGGTCGAGCGACCGCCATCGAGATGGCCGAGATCAAGGCCAGGATCAGGGCATTGCTCCGGCTCGACCAAACAACCGCTCTCAACAATCCCAATTACCGCACTGTTCCGGCCAAACACCCGCCATCCGTTCAAACGGCCTTCCGCGCGAATAGATCGTCGAGTTGTGGGTTGCTGGTGACCAACAACAACGCTTTGCGCACCGATTCCGTGTTGATGCTCAGCCGCGCAAAGTATTCGCCGCGCGTTGGCGACGTCTGTTTGCGGATCAGTTGAATGCGGTCAAACAGGTGGCCGTGCCGCTCCGCAAAGCGCGCCAGACCTGCCGCCTTCTCGAAATTGTCGGCCAGGCTGGGATCATGCGGTTCCAGAATGTCGAAATGGAAATTATCGCCGTCCTGACGCACGATCAGCAGATCGGGAAACAGGGGGCCGAATCTCGCCGCCGGTCTCATAGGGAATTTCCAGCGACCACGGCTTGCGATCCACGTTGCGCAGCCAGGCGACCACATCCGCGCGGGCCAGCTTCTCAGCCAGCACCGCCGCTTCCCAGCCGCCCAGTTCGGCGCGGAAGTGTCCATCGCTTTCCACGTACAAATGGCGTTCCCAGCGGAGGGCGCTGGGCGCGCGCCGGAAATCAATGGATTCGGGCAGGCGCCAGGGCGTTTCGCTTCTTGCACACCCGATCGCCCTGGCGCGGCTTGACACCATACAGCGGCAACAGTTCCGGCAGATGCTCTTCAAACACCAGCTCAAATTTCTTGTCGCGCGCCGCCGCCGCCCATTCGCGTTGCAGGCGCTCGCGCAGGCGCCGGTCGTCGATTTGCCGGATCAGATCGTGAATGGCGGACGCGCCGGTTTTCCTTGTTGATCTCCAATAAGCCCAAAAGCCCGGCAAAAAGAAAGGCTAACCGTTTCTGGTTAGCCTTTCGGTATTGGTGGAGGCGGCGGGAATCGAACCCGCGTCCGCAAATCCTCTGCCCTCGGCCCTACATGCGTAGCCTGGTCTTTGCTTTAACCTTTCGCAACCCGACCGGCAGGGCGGCGAACGGCGGTTCCGGTTAGTTTTAGAGCCTCACCCCCGGACAGGATCGGCGCGAGCTGATGTTAGTCGACCCCTGAAGCGCCCCGAAAGGCTCCGAACCTCACCAGCAAGTTTCGGTCAGGGGCTGGCGGTCTTAGGCCGCCAGAGCGTAGCTGTCGTCGTTGGCAACTATATTTTGCAGCCAGTTTAACGAGGCGAGCTGCATCCTCGGCATGCGCCTCGGGTTTTGCAATCCACGTCGAAACCGGATCGCCCCCAAAGTCATCCGTATGATAGCGCGGCGGGCGGAAAGTTCCAAAAACCCTATCGCGCCCGCATCAGGCGCTGCTTGTCACGCTCCCAGTCGCGATCCTGCTCGGACGCCCGCTTGTCGTGCTCCTTCTTGCCGCGCGCCAGGCCGATGTCCAGCTTGGCCCGGTTGCGCTTCCAGTACATTGCCAGCGGGATCAAGGTATAGCCCTTGCGCTCGACCGAGCCGATCAGCCGGCTGATTTGCTCTTTGTGCAGTAGCAGCTTGCGGGTGCGGGTCGGGTCGGCCTGCACGTGGGTGGAGGCGGAGATCAGCGGCGAGATGTGGCAGCCGAACAGAAACGCTTCGCCGTCGCGCAACAGCACGTAGCTCTCCTTGAGGTGGGCGCGGCCCGCGCGCAGGCTCTTGACTTCCCAGCCCTGCAGGGCCAGTCCTGCCTCGTAGTGCTCTTCGATGAAGTAGTCGTGATACGCCTTTTTGTTGCCGGCGATCTGTGGGTTGCCTGAAGTCGTTTTTTTGCCCATAACCGTTCGGTGAGGCGAGGCTTGAGGATAAACGCGGATTCAACCAAACTTGCCCGACGAAAGTCCAATCCTGTAGTCAAATTGTCAAATTGTTAAATCATCACGCCGCAACGGAGACAAGTCGTGGCGACCGTCAAGAAAAGCGCCCTGGTCCTGTATTCGGCGGCCGACATGTACGCCCTGGTCAGCGACATCGAGGCCTACCCGGAATTTCTGCCCTGGTGCCGGTCCAGCAACATCATCCACCAAACCGAGGACGAAGTGCGAGCGACCATCGAGATGGCCAAGGGCCGGGTGCACAAATCCTTTACCACCATCAACCGGATGCAAAAACACAAGATGATTGATATCCGCCTGCTGGAAGGTCCCTTCCAGCGCCTGGAAGGCTATTGGCGCTTCGAGCCGCTGCGGGCCGATGCCTCCAAGGTTTCGCTGGACATGGAGTTTGAATTCTCCAATCACCTGCTGCGCATGGCCATCGAGCCGGTGTTCAAGCAGATCGCCAACTCGCTGGTGGATGCCTTCTGCAAGCGCGCGGTGGACGTTTATGGCAAACGATAGTTCTCCCACCCTCCGAGTTGAAGTGGCCTACGCCCGGCCCGACGAACAGGTCATCATTCCGGTCGAAGCGCCGGAGGGTGCAACCGTGGAACAGGTCATCGTCCTGTCGCGCATCCAGGAACGCTTCCCGGAAATCAGCCACCAAACTGCCAAGGTCGGGGTGTTCGGCAAACTGGCCAAGCTGTCGGCGACAGTGCATACCGGCGACCGGGTGGAAATCTACCGGCCGCTGCTCGCCGATCCCAAGGCGGTCCGCAAGCAGCGCGCCGCCGAGGGCAAGCGGATGCGCAAGGGCGGCG
>JAGTSD010000143.1 GCA_018262135.1 Pseudomonadota bacterium
TTATGACCGTTCATCTCTATTTTTCGTTGATCCCCGAGGCGCTGATCGTTTCCATGCTCGCGCCGGAGCAGTTTGGGCAGTACTACGCTACGGGTCCCAAGTACAAATCCAAGGGGCAGGCGATCTTCTTCGAGGTCGATCCCGCATTCCGCCACGACTTTTTCGATATTGAGGAGGGCATCAGGCGTTGTGTGCCGCATCCGGATGGCGCACCGAAAAACTCGGTTTACATTTCGGTTTATCGAGTTCTGGAACACATTCCAGTGAGCGCGCTGGGCAAGCTCTATCTGAGCACGGCTTACGGCCATACCCTGGGCTTGGCGCGGGGTACGATCACGCCGCGGGAAGGACCAGGGCTGCACATGTACCAGGACCTGGCGCCGATCAACAGCCTGGTGGTCAGCACGCAAGATCCGGTCAGCTACTATCAGGGGGTCACCAGCCAGCCGGCCAAATTCATCCGCTTCCCCGGCCTTTGCTTCGTCGAACTGGGCTTGGGCGCCCTGGCGACCGATCCCGAGAACGGGCCGGTGGGCGATCTGCCCTATTCGTTCATGCACCACCTGCGCGAGGCTCTACTGGAACTGGACCAGCAGAGCAAGCAGAGCAAGCTGGTGCATCGGGTGCATTCGCTGGAATTCCCGTACCGGATGATCAAGAGCGGTTTCTACATGGGCAACGGTCCGGATCTGGCGTTCTATCCGATGCCTTCGCATGAAGCGCTGCGCCGGGAGAACAATCAGTGGTGGCGCTCGGCTAATCTCTGAAGGATTGGTTCCGGCTGGGCCATCCTCGAGCGCGGGCGCGCACCGAGGCCGGATGCTGGACGGGTTCTTCGCGCGCCGGCGGCCGGGCCGCCGCGCTGGAGCGCCCAGTCCAGCAATTCTATCCTTGGTAGGCGCTCTTGACGTTGGCGTCGGTTGCAAGAGGCGGTCCGGCGATATAGGCCAGCGCGAACGAACCCGGCCCCACATTGACGCCCGCCGTGGTGCTCATGACCGATAGCAACACCTCGATTCCACGGGCGTTGGCATAGCGTTCGAAATCCGCGAACGCCCGCTTGCGACGGATGACTTCGAGATCGCCGGCATAGCTGGTGTTGATGATGCGGGTCGCCAGCCCCTGGTCGATGGCCTGCCGGGCGATCTCGAGCAGCTTGATCAGCGCATGGTCGAACCCCCGCTCCTTGGCGACTACCCGGCTTTCACCCTGATGGAAGCCGATGATCGGCTTGATGTCGAGCAGCGAACCAAGGTGGTAGCCGAACAGCCCGACCGTCTTTTCCCCTTTTTTGCTGCCGCGGTAGCGGAGGTAGAACAGATCTTCGGGGACCAGATAGGCATGAACCTGCCGGCTGAGTTGTTCGACGGCGTTGCGCAGGGCGCCAAAGGACAGGTTCTCCTGTTCCAGCAGGCGGATGGCTTCATGGACCAGCACGCCCTGGCCGGTGAACATGTTTTTGCTGTCCAGGACGTTCAGATAAAACGAGCCGGTCATGCCGGCTTTCTGCCGCCGCTCCCGATACTGCTTGAGGACGGCGAAGGACGCCTCGGTGGCATTCGCGAAAATCAGGCTGCGGGCCTGGGAGATGGTGATGACCAGAACCCGGTCGTATTTGAGCACCAGATCATCCAGGAACATCGCCCTGATCTGTTCCGCTGAAAACGGCGTGGTTTCGGCATCCAGCGTCTTTTCGGCCAGATATCTGCGATAGAAAGCCTGGGTCGCTTCCGGGTCGCGGACATCCCTGAAGGTATCGTAGCCGAAATGCAAATTGATCGGCATGATATGGATGCCGTGGCTTTGAATGTAGGACTGCGGCAGATCACAGGCCGAATCAATGACGAAGCCGGTTCGCACGGTCTTTTCCCCTGACTTATCAGTCACTTATATCGCCCGTTCTCCACACCGCTTCCGAGATCCGGCAGGAATTCGCGTGCGGGCGGATCAAATGACGCGACCGGGCTGCGTCGCGCAGGGCGAGGAACAAAAAAATTATAGCGATCTTTGCGTTGTTTAACCCGGTTTATTAAGACTTCTTGGTGACGGGTGCCAGTTCTGACGCCAGGGTTAGGGGTTTCCGATTTGCCGCCGTGAATGTCGTCGCCAACGCCAGAGGAACAGCACCTTGGGCGGGTCGATCGAGATAAAGACGAGCGCGAGCACCACCAGCAGCGCTGCCATAAACGGTACCCGCCCGCGCAGATCCACCTGCTTGAAGCTGAAATAGAGAATGTTGCTGAACATCAGCGCCCCCGCGCCGATGGTGACGATCAGCGCTGGCCAGAGCATCTGGACGCCGCTCAGGCCCAGATCGGTGCTGAACCAGACCAGCCCCGTTACGATGGCGGCGGCCGAGGGGCTGGGCAGGCCGATAAAATAGCGCTTGTCGGTGCTGCCGATCTGGACGTTGAAGCGGGCCAGACGCAGGGCGGTCATGACCGTGTAGAAGAACGCCGCCAGCCAGCCAAGCTTGGACAGGAATGGCCCCATGCTGGTCATGGTACCCAGCGCCCATTGATACATGATCAGCGCTGGAGCCAGGCCGAACGAGATCAGATCGGCCAGGCTGTCATACTCGGCGCCGAACTCGCTTTCCGTATGGGTCAACCGGGCGACCCGGCCATCCAGCCCATCCAGCACCATAGCGATGAAGACGCTGACAGCAGCGGATTCGAAGCGGCCGTGCAGGGCGGCAATAATGGCGTAGAAACCGCAGAACAGGACGGCCGTAGTGAACAGATTGGGCAACAGATAGAGGCCGCGCCGGCGGCGAACTTCGGGGGTTTCTGGAGTCATGGGGTTCGCCAGCAAAGGTGGAAAGGCAGGGCGGCAGCGGATAATGATCGCTGCGCCCCCGCCCTGGTGCCTTACCTCCTCAATTTTTACTGGTATCCACCAGCCGGTTGGCCTTGATCCACGGCATCATACCGCGCAATCTCTCGCCGACCACTTCGACTGGATGCTCGCGGCTCAGGCGGCGGTTGGCCCGCAGCACCGGCGCGCCGGCCTGATTCTCCAGAATGAATTCGCGGGCGAACTGGCCGGTCTGGATTTCCTTGAGAATCCGGCGCATTTCGGCCCGGGTTTCATCGGTGATGATACGCGGACCACGGGTGAAGTCGCCGTATTCGGCGGTATTGGAAATCGAGTAGCGCATGTTGGCGATGCCGCCTTCGTAGATCAGATCCACGATCAGCTTGACTTCGTGCAGGCACTCGAAATAGGCCATTTCCGGCGCGTAGCCCGCTTCCACCAGCGTCTCGAACCCGGCCTGAATCAACGCGGTCAGCCCGCCGCACAGCACTACCTGCTCGCCGAACAGATCGGTCTCGCACTCGTCGCGGAAGGTCGTCTCAATGACGCCGGCGCGGCCGGCGCCGTTCGCCGAGGCGTAGGACAGCGCGATCTCGCGCGCCTGGCCGGAGGCATTCTGGTAGACCGCGATCAGCGAGGGGACGCCCCCGCCCTGCAGGTACGTGGAGCGAACCAGGTGTCCGGGACCCTTGGGCGCGATCATGATCACATCCAGGTCCTCGCGCGGCACGATCTGCTCGAAGTGGATGTTGAACCCGTGGGCAAAGGCCAGCGCCGCACCCTGCTTGAGGTTCGGCCCGATTTCCTCCTGGTAGACCTTCGCCTGGTGTTCGTCGGGCACCAGGATCATCACCACGTCGGCCCCTACCACCGCCTCCGCCGCCGACTTGACGGTGAAACCGGCGGCGCGCGCCTTGGTCTCCTGAGCTGACCCTGCCCGCTCGCCGACCACCACGCTGATGCCGGAATCCTTCAGGTTGTTGGCATGGGCGTGGCCTTGCGAGCCGTAGCCGATGATGGCGACGGTCTTGCTCTTGATCAGGGACAGGTCGGCGTCTTTGTCGTAATAGAGTTTCATGGATCGATTTCCTGAATAGGATTAAAAACAGGCCATCCCCGACGGGAACAGGCGATGGGGATGGCGAGGATTCGCAACGGGAGGTCAGGCGTGCAGCGCCTTCTGCCCGAGCGCGATGCCGGTGGCCCCCGAACGCACCACTTCGAGGATGGCGTCCTTTTCGACCGCGCGCAGGAAGTTGTCCAGCTTGCTGCCGGTGCCGGTCAGTTCGATGGTGTAGGTCGCATCGGTCACGTCGAGCACGTGACCGCCGAAAATATCGGCCAGCCGCTTCATCTCGGCCCGCAACTCGCCGCTGGCCCTGGTCTTGACCAGCATCAATTCGCGCTCGATGGCGTCGGTCTCGCTCAGGTCGATCAGTCGAACCACGTCAATCAACTTGTTGAGCTGCTTGACGATCTGCTCGATGATCTGCTTGTTGCCGTAGGTGACCAGGGTCAGGCGCGACAAGGTCGGATCGTCGGTAGGCGCCACCGTCAGGCTCTCGATGTTGTAACCGCGCGCCGAAAACAGGTTGGCGACCCGCGACAGAGCGCCGGCTTCATTCTCCATCAGGATCGAAATCAAGTGACGATCGTTGTTATTCATAGCAGCACCATCCCTTCATCGTGAGTCGAAACCATCTCGTCGCGTTCGGCCAGCAGCATCTCGTTCTGGCCGCCGCCGGAGGGAATCATCGGGAACACGTTCTCGCTGGCGTCGGTGAGGAAATCGAGGAACACCGTCCGATCCTTCATCGCGAACGCCTCGCGCAGCGCGCCTTCCACGTCGCCCGGCTTCTCGATGCGCATCCCGACATGGCCATAGGCCTCGGCCAGCTTGACGAAATCCGGCAGCGCCTCGAAGTAGGTCATGCAGTAGCGCTTCTGGTAGAAGAATTCCTGCCACTGCCGCACCATGCCCAGATAGCCGTTGTTCAGGTTCACGATCTTGACCGGGGTGTGGTACTGTTTCATGGTCGCCAGTTCTTGCGCCATCATCTGAATGCTGCCGTCGCCGGTGATACAGACCACGTCCTGATCGGGGAAGGCGAATTTGGCGCCCATCGCCGCCGGCAGGCCGAAGCCCATGGTGCCCAGCCCGCCGGAATTGATCCACTGGCGCGGCCGGTCGAAGGGATAGTACTGAGCCGCCCACATCTGATGCTGGCCGACGTCGGAGGTGATGATGGCCTGGCCTGCGGTCACCTGATACAGCTTCTCGATCACGAACTGGGGCTTGATCACTTCATCGCTGTTGCGATAGCTCAGCGATTTCATGGCCCGCCATTCGTCAATTTGCCGCCACCAGCGCGCCAGGGCGTCGGTATCGGGCTTGAGCTTCTCATCGCGGATCACGTTGATCATCGCCCGCAGCACGTGCGGTACCGAACCGACGATGGGAATATCCACGTGGACGTTTTTGGAGATCGAGGAGGGATCAATATCCACGTGAACGATCTTGGCGCCCGGGCAGAACTTTTCGATCTTGCCGGTCACCCGGTCGTCGAAGCGGGCGCCGATGGCGATCAGCACGTCGCATTCGTGCATCGCCATATTGGCTTCATAGGTGCC
>JAGTSD010000144.1 GCA_018262135.1 Pseudomonadota bacterium
GCTTGGCCAGGTGGCCAAACCGGGTCGGCGGCAGGGTGATCAACCGTTCCGGGGTGCGCCACACCAGCATCCCGCGATCCAGCATGTCCAGGATGCAGATCAACTCGGTCTTGAACGTCGCCGTCGGGGTTTTGCCGGCCAGCTCGGCCAGCAGGTTGGCGGCGGCGGCCTGCGCCTGCAAATCGGCCATGTGGGCCTGCCTGGGCATCCAGTCCGGCCCCGGGAAACTGCCGGCATCGCCGGCGACATAGACCCGCTCCCAGCCGGGAACCCGGCACTGGGCGTCGGCCTGGATCATCCCGCCGGGCGATTTCGGCAATTCCGTCTGTTCCAGCCAGGCGGGACCGGTCAGACCGGGCATGAACAGGATCAGGTCGGCGGCGAATTCCCCGCCTTCCGTGACCACTTTGTCGGCCTCGAAGCGGACCATCTTGCGGCCGAGCCGGGTTTCGACGCCAAGTTCCCCCATCCGCTTGAGCAGCCTGGCGACCGCCGGCGGCCCCATGCGCTGGCCCGGCTGTTCGGCGGGACTGAAGAACACCAGCTTGAAGCGGTCGCGGCGACCCTGCTGGCGCAACAGCGCGTCAATGCCAAACAGGAACTCGAACATCGGCCCGCCGCGTACCGCCGCTGGCTCATGGGGATTGCCGGCGAAACCGAAGGCGAGGATGCCACCGCTCAGGGCCTGCACCCGGTCGCGGATCGCTTCCGCCACCTCGATGCTGGCGCAGGGAATCAGGGCGTGCTCGATGCCGGGCAGGCGTTTGATGAACCGTCCGCCGGCGGCGATGATCAGCCCGTCGTTGTCCACCGGCCCGGCGTCGGTCAGCACTCGTCGGCCCCCCTCGGCCAGCCCGGTGACGCTGGCCTGATGGAAGCGAACGCCTTGCCGCAACAGGAAGGCGCGCAGATCAATCCGCAAATCTCCGCCCTGCCGCAGGCCGCTGGGAATCCAGATCAGGCTCGGATAAAACAGGAATTCCGGGCGCGGGGCGATCAGGGTGATTTCGGTGGCCGGCGCCAGGGCACGGATGCGCTGGACAGCGGTCAGGGCGGCGAAACTGGCGCCGATCAGGGTGATACGATGCATGGCGACTCTCAGGAGTGATGGAAGAATACATCATTGTCCCATTCCGCGACCGCGCGCCCTATTGATGAATCGCAATGATGCCCTGTCTGGCTTACAATTTCCGGGCGCGGAGCGTGAACCGGTCGAGGACGGTGCGAGATCAATGACGGATGGGTAATCACAACCAGCCAATCGGCGTGTTTGATTCGGGGGTGGGCGGGCTGTCGGTGTTCCGGCGGATCCGTGCCGATCTGCCCCATGAAACGCTGCTGTACGTAGCGGATTCGGGCCATGCGCCCTATGGCAACAAGCCGGCCGAGTTCGTCGCGCGGCGTGCGTTCGCCCTCACTGAATTCCTGCTGGATCAGGGCGCCAAGGCGGTGGTGGTGGCCTGCAACACTGCCACGGCGGCGGCCATCGCCCGGCTGCGGGCCCATTTCAGTATTCCGATTATCGGCATCGAACCGGCGCTCAAACCGGCCGTAGCCGAGACCCGCTCCGGGGTAGTCGGGATTCTGGCCACCAGCAACACCGTGCGCAGCGACAAGTTTGCGCATCTGCTCGACCAGCACGGCCACCGGGCGCGGGTGATGGTGCAACCCTGCCCCGGCCTGGCGGATTGTGTCGATCAGGGAGAATTGAGCGGCCCCCATCCTCGCGCCCTGCTGGAGCGGTATTTGGAACCGCTGCTGGCCGCTGGGGTGGACACCCTGGTGTTGGGATGCACTCACTACCCCTTCCTGACGCCGCTGATCCAGCGGCTGGCCGGACCGGAAGTGACCATTCTCGATCCCAGCCCGGCGGTAGCCCGGCAGTTGCGCCGCCGGCTGGAAACAGTGGAACTGCTGGCGGATGGCCACATGGCCGGCGGCGAGCGCTATTTCACCAGCGGCATCCCCGAACGAACCTCCCAACTCGTGAGCCGGCTGCTCGGCCATCCGGTCGTGGTCGAGGCGCTGCCGGGCCAGGCCTAATGAGTCTGGTAGCCACCACGCAGCATGTCGCCCAGGCTGCCCTTGTTTTCGATCTGGCGGTAGCCTATCTGGCGCAGCGCCTGTTCGGCGATGCCGGAACGGCGGCCGCTACGGCAATAGAGCACGATGCGGGCCTCACGGTCGGGAGCCACGGCACTGATGCGGCTGGCAATCTCATCGTAGGGGATATTGATCGCGGTTCGCACGTGTTCCTGCTGATATTCATCCGGGGTGCGTACGTCAATGACCAGCGGCTGTCCCGGCGCCGGCGGATCGCCGTGATGGGCCAGCGCGGGAAGGGAAAACAACAGCGCCACGAGCAATCCGGTCCACTGCTTCATGTCTGCATACTCCTGGTGAGTTGGAAGCTTTACTTAAATATAACGGCTTGATGCCGGCTTGGCAGTCTTTTTCATCTCTGCTTACAATGCAGGCTGTGTTCCACGAAGCCCAGCGCACCATGTCCTCAGAACCCGAACCTCCTTCGTGTCGTCGCCGCGCGCCGCCACCCCTTTGTTCCTCTTTCCCGCCCCTCTTCCTCACCTGCCGGTCGGCAGCCAGCCCGGGAATTGCGGGTTCGGTTCCCGCTCCACGGGTTCGCGCCGCTGAACCGGAAGCCTGATCGCTGTCATGGAATGGCTCGCTGATCCCACGGTCTGGCTCGGTTTGACGACTCTGGTGGTGCTGGAGATCGTCCTCGGCATTGATAATCTGATCTTCATCGCCATCCTCGCCGACAAGCTGCCGCCCGCCGAGCGCGACCGGGCGCGGGTAGTTGGCCTGGTTCTGGCGCTGATCATGCGCCTGGTGCTGCTGGCCAGCATCTCCTGGCTGGTGACTTTGACCGCGCCGCTGTTCGCCGTGTTCGACCGCGCCTTTTCCGGCCGCGATCTGATTCTGTTTGCCGGTGGCTTGTTCCTGCTGTTCAAGGGCACCATGGAACTGCACGAACGGCTGGAGGGGGGTGACGAGCATCAGGGCGGCTCGAAGCTGTATGCCGGGTTCTGGCTGGTGGTGGCGCAGATCGTGGTGCTGGACGCGGTGTTTTCCCTCGACGCGGTGATCACCGCTGTCGGCATGGTCGAGCATCTGGCGGTGATGATGGCGGCGGTCATCATCGCCATCGCGTTGATGATTCTCGCCAGCAAGCCGTTGACCCGCTTCGTCAACGCTCACCGCACCGTGATCATCCTCTGCCTGGGCTTCCTGCTGATGATCGGCTTCAGTCTGGTGGCCGAGGGCCTGGGCTTCCCGATTCCCAAGGGCTATTTGTACGCCGCCATCGGCTTCTCTGTGCTGATCGAGGTATTCAACCAGTGGGCGCAGTTCAACCGGCGCCGCTTCCTGGCCGGCAAGCGCCCGCTGCGGGAACGCACTGCCGAGGCGGTATTGCGGCTGCTGGGCGGCCGTGCGGAATCAGACGAAATGGGCGAGGACGTGGCGGCGCTGGCCGGTGGGAACGGCAACGAGGCCTTCGTGTTTGAACCCACCGAGCGCGCCATGATCCGGAGCGTGCTGCATCTGGGCGAACGGCTCATTCCAGCGTTGATGACCCCGCGTCCCGACATCGTCTGGCTGGATTTGGAAGCGACCCCGGAAGAGGTGCGCGAAACCCTGCGGCAATACCCCTACGGCCGCTATCTGGTGTGCCGGGGCGATCTCGATGAAATCGAGGGGGTGGTCGAAGGCCGGGCCTTGCTGGTTCAGGCGCTCGCCGGCGAACCGCTGGATTTGCGTGCGGCGCTGCGCGAGCCGCTGGTGGTCCACGAGGGCATGAACGCACTGCAAGTGCTGGAGCAGTTACGCCAGCATCCGATCCCGATGGCGGTAGTGATGGATGAATACGGGGGGGTGGAAGGGATCGTGACCGCCGCCGACATCCTGGCCTCCATCGCCGGCGAACTGGCCGATACCACCGATGCCGAAGCGCCCGAGGTGGTGCGCGAGAGCGAGGGCGTTTGGCTGCTGGACGGCAGCCTGCCGCTGGAAGAGGTGCGAGAGGCGCTGAGCTACGAGGAATTACCGCGGGGAGACGGCTATCACACCCTGGCCGGACTGGTGCTCAACCAGTTGGGGGAGATTCCCAGCGGCGGCGAACAGTTCGCGCTGGAAGGGTATCGGTTCGAAGTGGTGGGCATGGACGGGCACCGCATCGAGCAGGTTCGAGTCTCCCGGATCGCAAATGGCGAGGCCGCGCCGAGCGCGGCCTGATTGCCTTGCAACGGGCCACAATCCGTCAACGCAGCAGCGCCAGAAACATTCCCGCCGCCACCGCCGAACCGATCACGCCGGCTACGTTGGGCCCCATGGCCGCCATCAGCGGATTGACCCGGCCCTCGGTGTGCTCGGAGACAAACTTCTGCACCACCCGGGCGGACATCGGCACCGCCGACACCCCGGCCGCGCCGATGCAGGGGTTGATGCGCTTGCCCTCCGGCAGGAACAGGTTGATCAGCTTGGCGAACAGGATCCCGCCCGCCGTGCTGAAGGCGAACGCCACCGCCCCCAGCACCAGGATGAACAGGGTTTGCGGGCTCAGAAAGGTGTCGCCCTGCATGGTCGCGCCGACCACCAGTCCCAGGAAAATGGTGACGATGTTGATCAGCGCGCCGCCGGCGGTTTTGCTCAGCCGGTCGGTGACCCCGGATTCCCGCAGCAGATTGCCGAACATCAACATGCCGACCAGCGGGGCGCAGGACGGAATGGCCAGCGCGGTCAGCATGGTGATGAACACCGGAAAGATGATGACCGCCGTCCGGACACCGGCCGGGCCTGCGGCATGTTGATGGCGCGCTCTTCGGCGGTGGTCAGCAGGCGCAGGATCGGCGGCTGGATCACCGGCACCAGGGCCATGTAGCTGTAGGCGGCGACCGCCACCGCGCCCAGCAGGTGCGGGGCCAGGATGGCGGTCAGGTAGATGCTGGTGGGTCCGTCCGCGCCGCCGATGATGCCGGTGGACGCCGCCTCCTCGGCCTTGAAGCCGAACAGGTAGAAAGCGCCGAGCGCGGCGACGAAGATCCCCAACTGGGCCGCCGCGCCGAGCATCAGGGTGATGGGCCGGCTCAACAGTGGCCGAAAATCGGTCAATGCCCCGACCCCGAGGAAGATGACCGGCGGCAGCAACTGGGTCTTGATCCCCATGCTGTAGATGAATTGTATCAGGGGGAGGGTTTCGCCAGGCTGCGCGTGATAGCCGCTCGAAGCGTCGAGCATGGCGGCGGGCAGGTTGGCCAGCATCGCGCCAAAGCCGATGGGGATCAGCAACAACGGTTCGTAGTTCTTCTGGACCGCCAGGTAGATCAGCAGCCCGGCCACGAAGAACATGACCAAGTTGCGCCAGCCCAAGCCCAGAAAACCGCTTTGGGCGATCAATTCCAGCAAGGTATCCATGTCAGCCGCCGAT
>JAGTSD010000459.1 GCA_018262135.1 Pseudomonadota bacterium
GGGCCGCCAGCCGATAAAGGTGCCCAGCATGCCGCCGATCAGAAAGGCCAGCACCCCAGCGCCCGCCCGCGCCGAACCGAGCGCGCCGAGCGCGGTGGCCTGCTGCTGGCCGTGGTACTGATTCGCGATCAGCGCGACCAGCGAGGGGACCAGCGCCGCGCCCGCGATACCTGCCAGAAGCTGGGCGGCCAGCATATGGGTGGCGGTCGGGCTGAAGGTCATCAACACCTGTGCCCCGCCGAACAGCGCCACGACGGCGCGGAAGACGTATACCGCGCCAAACCGTTGGGTCAACTTCGCGCCGAGCATGACGAAAGCCGCTACGGCGAGCGAGTACATCACGATCCCGGTGGCGACCGTGGTCGGCGGCACGTTGAAGCTGTTCACCATACCGCTCAGCGCGACCGGCAGCGAGGCGACGTTGAAGGACATCAGCGCCTGGCCGAGCGCGATCGCGATCATCGGCAACCAGGATTCCCGGATTTCCGTCTCAGCGCTGGTGATTGCGCCGGTTGTTGCGGTCATGTCGTTTTCCTCATGGACTGAATGATGGACTGAATGTCAGTCATTGAATGATTGACCGGCTCAAACCGCCGGCTTCGAGGCAAAGAGATTAAGCCCCAGTCGTTCCGACAGGAACTTGGTGACGCGCTGGCCCTTGATGCTGTTCCCGGCGCTGTCCAGCAACGGGGAGAACGTGCCGAGACCGCCCTTCCCCGGCGACACGGTGACGATTCCGCCACTCACCCCGCTCTTGCCGGGCAGCCCGATCTCGTACAGCCAGTCGCCGGAGCGCTCGTACAGCCCGGCGGTGGCCAGCACGGCCAGCACGCGCTGGGCGATGGCGGCGTCAACCACGCGCTCCTTGGTAAGCGGATTCACCCCGCCGTCCGCCAGAGTGGCGCCCATGACCGCCAGGTCCTTGACCGTCACGTTCAGGGAGCACTGCTTGGTGTAGACGTCAGTCGCTTCGAGGGCATCGAAATACAGGCGGTCATAGCCTTCCAGCAGCTTGGCGATGCCACGGTTCCGCAGGTTCGTCGCTCCGACTCGTATACCTCCATGTCGATGGAAAGCGTGCGGCCGGCGAAACGGGACAATCCCTCCTGAATGAATCGCCACTTGGCTTCGGCCGTCGCGCCCGGCGCCAGGCTAGTGGTGGCGATGGCCCCGGCGTTCACCATCGGGTTCATGGTGCGGTCATCGTTCAGCTCGATTGCCATCACCGAATTGAACGGCAACCCCGTGGCGTTCACTCCGATTTTTCTACGGGCTTCCTCGCTGCCCACGGCCTGGCAAACGAGCGCGAACACGAACGGCTTCGATATGCTCTGGATCGAGAACTCATGTGCCGTATCCCCCACCGCAAAGGTGCCACCTTCGATCCCGACTACACACACGCCGAACAGTTCGCGAGGCGTACGCGCCAAAGCCGGTATGTAGTCCGCGACCTTCCCTTCATCCAGGGACTGGTAGCGCTCGTAAGCCTCGGTCATCAGGGTCGCCACCTCCTCGTCCGGCGGTAAATGGCCGGTTGAAACAGGGGAAGATCCGGATATCTCGTCGATATCGAGTTGCGTATACATGATGCCTCCTCGCCGTATCACTCTGTTGCTTCAACGAAAAAATACGATAATGCGGGCGTCGGCTCGCCGCCGGCGTCTTTAATCGCGAGGGTCGGTCGTGCAAATTTCCGATCCACGACCCCATCGTTCTCCAGAGGCTATAATTCTTGATTATTATTATTGGAGATAATTGATTACAACATTAGTATGCGGATAGCCAACTGCAAAGCCGGCTGCGGTAAAATTTTTGACAAGTAGCGGTGCCGCCACCCAGGGGTGCGCGCGGCGCTTGCAGGTGAGCAGAATCAAATGCAAGAGTTCATAGAGCACCGCGGAATGCGAACATGAGTTACCAGGATATCCCGGATTTGTTCAAAGCCGCCGCCGTCAATTGGGTGCACGATTACGCCCAAAGCATGGGTGCAGCATTGGCCTTTTACACGATGTTTTCGATCGCCCCCCTGTTGCTGATCGTGATTTCGATCGCCGGGCTGGTTTTTGGCGAAGAAGCGGCTCGCGGAGAAATTTTCAATCAATTGGACAACATGCTCGGTACACGAGGGGCGCTAGCGGTACAGAGCCTCATCGAGAGCGCGGGCAAACCGACCACAAGCGTGCTGACCTCCGTCTTCGGCCTTGTTTTTCTCTTCATTGGTGCGACGTCCGTCTTCGCCGAATTGCAGGACGCTCTCGATCGCATCTGGCGGGCGCCAGCAAGGGCTGGAAACTCCGGCTTGTGGAGACTGGTGCGCACCCGATTGCTGTCCTTCGGGATGATTCTCGGAATCGGCTTCCTGTTAATGGTGTCGCTGGCGTTCAGCGCCGGCCTGGCCGCGTTGAGCAAGTGTTGGAATCCGCTGTTCAGCGGATGGGCAACCCTCGCCAATTCGATCGAACTCACTCTCGGCCTCGTGCTGTCAACCGCAGTGTTCGCGATGATCTACAAGACGATGCCTCGGGTGCGGATTGATTGGACAGATGTCTGGGTCGGTGCGACAGTGACCTCACTGCTGTTCGTCGCCGGCAAATTTCTGATCGGCACCTACATCGGAAAGACCGGCATCTCGTCCGGCTTCGGGGCTGCCGCATCCCTCGTCATAGTGCTGCTGTGGGTTTACTACTCCGCCCAGATCTTCCTGTTCGGCGCGGAATTCACATGGGCCTACTCCCACCGGTTCGGTTCGCGCAAAGGACAACCGTTACCTGTCGCCGCCGCCGTATTTCCCGCATCCCAATGAGTCACTCCCT
>JAGTSD010000460.1 GCA_018262135.1 Pseudomonadota bacterium
TGACGTTCATCAAGACCTGCAAGACCGGCCAGCGCCTACGATTCCCACCGCTCCAATATGAACGTTTGATATACAATTGATGTTGCCATAGCCAAGATATTACCGTGAGAAGGCAACATGATTCATTCAGGTGTTCGATTCCTGCCCTGTGGGGAATTCGTCAACGAAAGCGAGCGCATCGCCGTCGAGCGGTTGTGCTCCAAGCTTCAGGGCGCCGAGACCCCCTGGATTTTACTCTCCAATCTGAATCACTCCCCTTACCCGACTTCACGCTCGGACGAGATCGACCTGGTCGCTATCGGTGCGCCGGGCGTGTGCGTCATCGAGATCAAGCACTGGGACACGGCTTGGCTGAAGCAGCAGTCGCTCACGGTCGAGCAGGAAGCGGAGCGGATCAATGCCAAGGCCAAGCGAGTCGCCGGCAAGCTGCGCCAGCGTCTCGATCCAGGGTTTGTCACCGCCCGACTGCTGCTGACGCGCGGCGAGTTGCGCTTTGAAGCCGGCAAGCGGCCTCAACCGCGCGGCGTGGCGGTATTCGGGCTGTCGGAATGGCGCGAGTTGCTGGCGCTGGATGGCCCAACCCGGTTGACGCCCGACCAAATCGAACGGGCGGCGAAACTGCTGGAGCCAGCGGCGAAAGTCGCCTTGAATGGCGAGTTGCGCGCTTTCGCCGGCCTGATCAATCTGGAGCGACTGTCCGACCAGGCCGATGCCTTTCACCGCATCTATCGCGGCCAGCATCCCACCCGGCGCGACCGGGTCATCCTGCATCTTTACGACCTGTCCGCCAGCGCCGACAAGCAGGCGTTCGATCTGGCCCGACGGGAGTTTGAAACGCTGCAACGCTGGCAAAAATCGCCATTCGTGCCCAGCCTGCTCGACTCTTTCCAGGACGTAGACGGCTATCCGGGCGAATTGTACTTTTTCTCGCTGGTAGACCCCGCCGCGCCCACACTGATTCAGCGCGGGCAGGATCCAGCCTGGGACATCCCGGCGCGGCTCGCCTATACCCGCGAAGCGTTGCTGGCGCTGGATCGGTTTCATCACCCCGACGATCCCGCTCAACCCTCCTTGCTGCATCGCCGCCTTACGCCCGCCAGTCTGCGGGTGCGCCACAACGGTCAGCCGCTGTTCACCGATTTCAGCCTGAGCCGCTTGGCCGACGCGCAAAGCATCTCCGCCGTGGCGGTGGATTTTGGCGCCCTGACGCCCTATGTCGCGCCGGAAGTCCAGCAGGGCGGCCTGGCGGCGGCAACGGTGCATTCCGATACTTACGCCCTGTGCGCCAGCCTGGCGACGCTGTTCGAGGCGGAGGAACCGCTGGCCCAACCGGTGCGCGACATCCTGGCGCGCGGCGCTCAGCCGAATCCGCCGGATCGCCCAGCGCTGAACGAGTTGGCGGCGGCGCTGGAGGCTTTACGAGGCGTCGAGCCGCCCGTTCCCGCCTTGCCGGCGCCGGAATACTGGGATGAGGACACCGTCGTTCCCATTCAAAAATACCGCTACAAGATAAAAGACCGGCTAGGTCAGGGCGGCATCGGTCAGACCTTCAAGGTCGTGGAACTGGACGCCCATTCCGACGAACGGTTCGGGGCCTACGTCGCCAAGGTGGTGCGGCATCAGGAGGATGGCGACGCCGCTCTGCGCGCCTATCGCAAAGTGCGCGCCCATACCACGCATCCAAACCTGTCGGTGATTCATGAAATCGCTCCGGAGTGGCGGCCCAACGGCTTTGTGGCGCTGATGCGGTGGGTCGAGGGCATGCCCTTGCAGGATTTGAGCGGGGTGTTGCCGCTCCATGCCGAAGATTTGGGCGAACCGTCGGCGGACAGCCTGGCGCTGCGGTGGCTGACGGATTTATGCGCCGGTTACGCCAGCCCGAGCGTGCAAAACCACTCCGCCATTCACCCCAGCGATGATGTGTACGCCCTGGCCGCCAGCTTTTTCCATCTCTTGCATGACCGCGATCCATTCCCCCAGGGTCAGGAACACGGCCTGGACTGGGAAGGGACGTCCGGCTATGAACCGCTGCGGCCGTTTCTGGAACGCGCCACGCATCCCCGGCCCGAGGAACGCTTCGCCGATGCCCTTGCTGCCCGGCAAGGGCTGCTGAAACTGCGAGCAGACTTGGAAAACGTTGGGGAAGTCGCTGGTCCCCCGGAACCACCGCCGCCACTGACGCCGAATACCGCGCCCTGGCTTGGGAATCTGCTGTCCGCCTATCCCGGTTCGCGCCATGGCAACAGCGAAACGCGCGGTCTGGACTCCGAATTTGCGCTGTTAACCTATGTGGAGACCCGGCTGGATTCTGCCCTGCTGGCCGAGATCAAAACCGGACAGATCAATCTGGCGATCCTGTTTGGCAACGCCGGCGACGGCAAGACCGCGTTCCTGCAACATCTGGCGCGGCAGTTGGGGATCATGGATGTCCATTCCTCGCGCCGGGTCTGGGAATATCCACTGGCCGATGGCCGGATGCTGCGGGTCAATCTGGACGGTTCCGCCGCCTGGCGGGACCGATCCGCCAACGAATTGCTGGATGAGTTGTTCCGCCCGTTTCAGCAGGCGGATTATTCGCGCCAGAACGTGCATATCGTCGCCATCAACAGCGGCAAGCTGCTGGAGTGGATCGAGTCTCACGAGGAAGGAACCTATCTCACCCGGCAGTTGCGCCAGGTTTTGTTGGGTGAACCGGTAGACCTCGATCCCG
>JAGTSD010000145.1 GCA_018262135.1 Pseudomonadota bacterium
CGTGAACACCGCTAACAACAGCGCCTTCGTCGAGATCGGTGAGCCCCGGTTGCGGCTGTTTCTCGACACCCGCGATTTGGGCGAATACACCGCCATCGGTGTGGCCCGGGTGCTGGAAAAACGGCCGGATCAGCGGGTAGTCCTCGACGCCGACTATCTGCCGCCCTGCCTCGACTGCCAGGCAGTGCCGCCCCTCGCCGGTTTTATCACCGAGATTCTGGGTCTGCTGCACCAGCGCGGCGATGCCCTGGCCGAGCGGGTGGTGGGCGCGGGCACGGCGCGCGGCGCCAGCCTGGACATCGCCCAGTTCCTGCGGCTGCAAACCGTCAACCGCTTCGAGCCGCTGTTCGCCCATCTGGCGGCCATGCAGGGCCTGCATCCGGAAGACTTCTATCAGATCACGCTGCAACTGGCCGGCGAAATGGCCACCTTCACCAACAAGATCAAGCGCCGGCCGCCGGCATTTTCGGCCTACGACCACGACGATCTGCGAAAAACCTTCGGCGTTCTGATGACCGAACTGCGCCGTTCGCTCAGCCTGGAAGAAGTGGAAGCAGCGATCCAGATTCCGATCGAGGAACGCCAGTACGGCATTCGGGTGGCGATCATCACCGACCGCGAACGCCCGCTGCTCACCAAGGCCAATTTCATTCTGGCCGTCCGTGCCGACATGGCGGCCGACCTGCTGCGCGCGCGGTTTCCGCCTCAAGTCAAAATCGGCCCGGTTGAGATGATTGCCAAACTCGTCAACAATCTTTTACCCGGCATTGGCGTCAGCGCCCTGCCGGTAGCACCGCGGGAAATTCCCTATCGGGCCGACTTCATCTATTACCGACTCGACCGTAACAGCGAATACTGGAAGCAGATGCTCAATTCAGGCGGTTTCGCCTTCCACGTCGGCGGCGAATTCCCGGGGATGGAGATGGCGTTCTGGGCCGTCAAAGAATGAGCGAGTAGCAAAACGTGGCCATCGACGATCCATTTGCCACCGCCGATGACGACACCGGCGGACATACCATCATACGGCCGGCGCCAGGCGGCCGCCGTTCCGGTTCGAGTCCGGCGCGGGCACCGGCGCCCCGCTCGCCCGGTCCACCGCCGGCCGAGGCGCCCGCCACCGTATCCACCGGGGTCGGTCTGAATCCACTGGAGGCAGCCGCTGCGCCTCTCCTCAGCCTGATCATGCGGCTGAAGAACACCCCGACTCATCCCGATCCCGAGCGCTTGCGGCTCAAGATGATCGAGGAAATCAAGGCGTTCACCCTCAACGCCCACCATCAGGGTATCCCCGAAAAAACCGTGTTCCGGGCCCGTTACGTGCTCTGCACCACGCTCGATGAGGTGGTGCTCAACACACCCTGGGGCCGGACCAGCCAGTGGAGCGAGAACAGCCTGCTGATCACCTTCCACAAGGAAACCTGGGGTGGCGAGAAGTTCTTCGAACTGCTGGATATCCTCATTCCCGACCCGCGCAAGAATCTGCATCTGCTGGAATTGATGTATCTGTGCCTGGCGTTCGGCTTTCAAGGCCGCTATCGGCTGCTGGAAAACGGCCGCAGCCGGCTGGACGAACAGCGAGAGCGGGCCTACAACGCCATCCGCACCGCCCAGGGTGAGTTCGAACGGGAACTGTCACCGCACTGGCGCGGCGTCATCAATCAACGCAATCCACTGGTCCGCTACGTCCCACTGTGGGTGGTAGCGGCAGTGGCGGCGGTCCTGCTGCTGATCGCCTACGCCATCTTCAACTGGTCGCTGAACAATGCCTCCGACCCGGTCCTCACCGCGCTCAGCGGCATCCACATGGAAGGACCGCCCCCCCGTCGCGAAAAGACCAACGATATCCTGGCTCAGGTTACCCAGAATTTGACTACTTTTCTGGATCCCCAGATTCGGCAGGGACTGGTCGCGGTCGTCAAGGAAGCCGACAGGACTACGGTACGCATGCGGGGCGACGGCCTGTTTGAATCCGGCAAGGCTGAGGTCAAGCCGGTCTTCCACAACCTGCTCCAGCAAATCGGCGCCGAACTGAACAAGGTCCAGGGCCGGGTACTGGTGACCGGCCATAGCGACAACCTTCCGATCCGGACCCTGCAATTCCCGTCCAACTGGCACCTGTCCAGGGCCCGAGCCGACAGCGTGGTAAAAATTCTGGCCTCCGTCAGCGCGACTCCCAGCCGCTTTATCGGCGAGGGCCGCGCCGACACCGAACCCGTCGCCAGCAACGACTCCCCGCAAAATCGCGCCCTCAACCGGCGCGTTGACATCATTCTGCTGGCCCAGGTGATACGGTAGGGAGTCATGAAGAAGATCCTGAATGTTCTCAAAAATCCCTGGCTGATCGGCATCACGGGCTTCCTGGCCATCGTCGCCCTGATCTGGTATCTGGGGCCGCTGATCTCGGTAGCGGGCAGTTCGCCGCTGGCCTCGGATCTGGGCCGCGTCGTGACTATTGCGACCTTTGGGGCCTCGCTGGCGATTTACAAGGTCGTTTACTACATCCAAACCTTGCGCAACAACCGGGACATGCTCGCCGACCTGGCAGGTCAGGCGGGCCAGGTGGGGGCAGGGGGCGGAGGCGGCGATCAGGCAGCGCGCGAACTGCAACAGAAAAAAAAGGAAGAAGAAACCGCTTCAGCCGAGGAAATCTCCACCCTCAAGCAAGGACTGGACGAGGCGCTCGCCGTCCTCAAGAAAGCCCGGCTGGGTGGCAAGACCGGACGCGCGCAATACCTCTACCAACTGCCGTGGTACATCATCATCGGCCCGCCCGGTTCCGGCAAGACTACTGCGCTGATCAACTCCGGCCTCCGTTTCCCGCTGGGGGCCGGAAAGGTGCGTGGCGTAGGTGGGACGCGCAACTGCGACTGGTGGTTCACGGAAGAAGCCGTCCTGCTGGATACTGCCGGCCGCTATACCACCCAGGACAGCCACGAGGAAGTCGACCGGGCAGCCTGGCGCGGCTTTCTGGATCTGCTCAAGAAGCATCGCCGGCGCCGTCCCATCAACGGCGCCTTCGTTGCCATCAGCCTGGCCGACCTGATGCAGCAGAGCGAGGACGAGCGCGCCGCCCAGGCCGTGGCTATCAAGCAGCGGGTGCAGGAGTTGCACGAGCATTTCGGCATCCGCTTTCCGATTTACGTGCTGTTTACCAAGGCCGACCTGATTGCCGGCTTCATCGAGTTCTTCAACGACCTGGGCCAGGAGGAGCGCGCCCAGGTCTGGGGAACGACCTTTGCGATGGACGACCCCGCCAACCCGGAGGGGGTGGTCGAACACTTCGCCGCCGAGTTCGAACTGCTGGAACAGCGCCTGAACGACCGCCTGGTGGAACGCCTGCAGGAAGAACGCGATCCGCAGCGCCGCGATCTGCTCTACACCCTGCCCCAGCAGTTCGCCTCGCTGAAGCCGGTGGCCGAAAAGTTCCTGCGGGACGTGTTCCGGCCCAGCCGTTACGAGGAGCGCGTCCTGCTCCGGGGCGCGTACTTCACCAGCGGCACCCAGCAAGGCACGCCGATTGATCGGCTGATGAGTTCGCTGGCCACCACTTTCGGCCTGCACCGGCAGGTGCTGAGCACCTTTTCCGGCAAGGGCCGCAGCTACTTCATCACCCGGCTATTGCGCGACGTGATTTTTCCCGAGGCCGAGATCGCCGGCGCCAATCTGCGGGTGGAGCGCTGGCGGGCCTGGATCCAGCGTGGCGCCTATGCTGCCGCCCTGTTCGTCACCGTGACCGCCGCTCTGCTGTGGCTGACCAGCTACGCCCGCAACGAGATGTACGTGCGCGCGGTCGAAAAACAGCGGCTCGAGGTGGAAAAACAAATCCAGGCCCTCTCGCCCGACCAGGCCGATCCCGTCGCCGCCCTGGCGCTGCTCGATGCCGCCCGTGCCATTCCCGGCGGCTATGCCGACCGCGACGCTGGCAGCCCCTGGCTGATGGGCTTCGGTCTGTACCAGGGCGACAAGCTCGGCGGTGAGGCCCGGGCTATCTACCAGCGCCTGCTCGTGCAGGCCCTGCTGCCCCGTATCGTCCGGCGGCTGGAAGAGCGCTTGCGGCAAAATGCCGGCAATCCCGGCTATCTGTACAACACGCTCAAGATCTATCTGATGATGGACGATCCGGAGCGGTTCGACGGCAAGGCGGTCAAGGGCTGGATGGAGCAGGAGTGGCAAACCAACCTGCCCCGCGCCATCAACCGGGAACAGCGCGAGCGGTTGTCGGCGCACCTGGACGCCCTGCTGGAGCAAGCCCCGCTGAAGTCGCCCGTCGCCCTGGATGAGGGGCTAATCCAGAACAGCCGGGCCGTGCTCAACCGGGTTCCCCTTTCCCAGCGCATCTACGAGAACCTCAAGCAAACTCAGCGCAATGCCGGCTCTCCGCCGGACATCGGCCTCACTGCCGCTGCTGGTCCCGACACGCCCCGGGCGCTCGAACGCAAGAGCGGTCAGCCGCTCAACAGCGGCGTTTCCGGCTTGTATACCTACAACGGTTATTACCAGTTTTTTCTCAACGAGAATCCAAAACTGGTCAGTCAGTTGGCCGACGAAAGCTGGATTCTGGGAACAGCGGCGCGGATATCCAGCGATCCGGCGGAACGGCAGCAAGTCGCCGACGGCGTGTGCCGCCTTTACCTGAGCGACTACCTGCGGCAGTGGCAAGAGTTGTTGGCCGACGTCCAGATCAAGAGCTTCGACAGCCCCAACGCCGCGCTCGATATTCTGCAAGTGCTGTCCGGGCCAACCTCGCCGCTGCGCGCGCTGATCGCAACCGTGGTCCGGGAACTGGCGCTGGACAAATCGCCGGCTCAGCCCGATGCAGCCAAGCCGCCCGAGGATAAATCGCTGACCGATAAGATCGCCGGCATCCTCGGCTCCGCCGGCGCCCCAATCGCCGCCGCGGTCCAGCCTTGCGGTCCCGACCCGCGTCTGCTGGGTTTTGGCGCCCAGTACCAGCGCGAAATCAGCGGTCCGGAAGGCGCCATTCCGCCCCTCGACAAAACGCTGTCCACGCTGAACGATCTCTACGGCCACATGAACGCCATCGTCCGCGCCCGTGAGACCAGCCCCGATGGCGGCATACCACAAAATCTCAAGGATCAGCTCGGAACGGTCGTCAATCAACTGCAGGTTGATGCCGCCCGCAAACCGCCACCCTTCAATACCCTGCTCAACAAGCTGGCTCTGGACAGCGCCGATATTGTTCGCAGCCCGCGCGACCGGCTGAACGCCCAATGGAAAGCGGCCCAGATTGCCGCTTTTTTTCAGAACCACCTGAGCGGCCGCTATCCGCTGGTTCGCAGCTCCATTCAATGGAACAACGCCGGACCCAGCGCTGCTACTGGCGCTCCCCCACCAGCCAACACGATCCAATGGGTCGGCCAGGCTCCCACGGCTG
>JAGTSD010000461.1 GCA_018262135.1 Pseudomonadota bacterium
GAGGCGTGAACGTCCAGCATGTCCGGGCCATCGCCCGCAAGGAAGTCTGGCATTTGCTGCGCGATCCGCGCAGTCTGGCGCTGATTCTGCTCATGCCGAGCATGTTGCTGTTTCTGTTCGGCTACGCCATCCGACTGGACCTCTACGAAGCGCCCATCGCCATCGTCCAGGAATCCCGCGATGCCGCCACCGAGGCGCTGGCTGCCCAGTTCGACGCCAGCCGGGCCTTCAAGGTTGTGCTGCGTTCCAACGACCGCCGCGCCGCCGCCAACGCCTTGCAACGGGGCGAGATCTGGGCGGCGCTGATTTTTCCGCCCGATTACGCCCGGCGGCTGGAACGCGGCGATGCCCGGATTCAACTGCTGCTGGACGGGGTGGACGCCAACACCGCCCGACTGGTGCGGAATTACGTGCTGGTGCTGGTGAACGACGATCTGCTGCGCCAGGGCGGCCAGCCGCCCATCCGCATTGAGGATCGCACCTGGTTCAACGAAACCAAGGAAAGCCGGCTGGCGATCATCCCCGGCGTGATCGCCATGGTGATGGCGGTAGTGGGGGCGATGATGACGTCGTTGACCATCGCCCGGGAAATGGAGCAGGGCAATCTGGTGATGTTGCGCACCACGCCGCTGACCCGCCGCGAGTTTCTGCTGGGCAAGCTGTCGCCCTATCTGCTCGTTGGCCTGCTCGATCTGGCAATCGCGGTCGCAGTGGCGGTATGGGTGTTCGGCGTACCGTTACGCGGTTCCCTGCCGGCGCTACTGCTTTTGTCCATGCTGTTTCTGCTGGTGGTGATGCTGCTGGGCGCGCTGATTTCGATCAACGCCGGCAATCAGCTCCTGGCCAGCCAGATGGCCATGGTGAGTACGTTTCTGCCTTCCTTTCTGCTGTCGGGCTTCATTTTCGCCATCGAAAACATGCCGATGGTGCTGCAATATCTCACCCTGATCGTGCCGGCCCGCTATTACATCGCTCTGTCGCGCGCCATCTTCCTCAAGGGCATTACGCCGCTGCTGTTGTGGACCCAGATCGTCGCCCTGCTGGTGATCGCGCTGGTATTTGCGCGGGTGACGCTGGCCAGGTCCAGGAAGCTGGGGTTGTTGCCATGAACCCGGCATGGGCGAGTCTGATCCGGTTGCGCGCCCTGCTGGGGAAAGAGTTCCGGCAACTGCTGCGCGATCCCCGGATGCGGTTTTTCATGCTGGTGCCGCCGCTGTTTCAGTTGTTGGCCTTCGGCTACGCCGCCAGCTTCGATGTCCGCCATGCCGAAATCGCCGTCGTGGATCAGGCGCAAACGCCCGCGACCCGCGAGTTGCGGGCGGCGGTCGCGGCCACCGGCCGTTTTACCCTGCACCATTTTCCGGCGATGGCGGCGGCCGCGGCGGCGCTGGATCGCGGCGAGATTCGCGCCATTTTGCGGTTCGCTCCGGATTTCGAGGCGAGGCGGGCGGCGCAGATCATCTCCGATGGGTCGGATTCCAACAGCGCGCAGATGATCACCGGGGACCTTGCAACAGAGCGCCCGGCTGAGCGCCGGCATCGAGCCGCCGGTGCAAGTCGAGGATCGGGCCTGGTTCAACGAAAATCTGGACGACCGGCCGTATTTCGTGCCGGGCATCATCGCCACCATCGTCCTGATCACCACCGTGATCCTGACCGCGATGACCGTGGTGCGGGAACGGGAACTGGGCACGCTGGAACGGTTGCTGGTGACGCCGGTCGCCCGGCTGGAATTTCTGGTCGCCAAGATGGCCGCCGTCGCCAGCGTGGGCCTGTTCGATGTGATCCTGATCAGCGGGATCGCGGTGGTCTGGTTCGACGTACCGTTTCGCGGCAATGGGATCGGTCTGCTGGCTGGGAGCCTGCTGTTCCTGATGAGTTCGCTGGGCATCGGCCTGCTGATTTCCAGTTACGCCGAAACTCAGCAACAGGCGATGCTGCTGGCCTTCTTCATCATCATGCCGATGGTGGTGCTGTCGGGGTTCGCCTTCCCCATCCAGAACATGCCGGAAGCGGTGCAATGGCTGACCTGGCTGGACCCGTTGCGTTATTACCTGGTGGTGATCCGCGATGTGTTTCTCAAGGGCAGCAGCATGGGCGCGCACGGCTTCGAGTATGGGATGATGGCCCTGCTCGGAACGGCGGCGCTGTTGTTGAGCCTGCGGCGGGTCAAGTAGGGGGCTTGAGTAGCGGGGGTATTTTGACTTCAAACTTCATCCGCCAGGGGCCAGTAGCCAGCAATCCTGCGCCATCCGTCTTGCGCGCATCAACATGAATGTTAATATTGATGGATGAGCTACTCGATCAGCTTTTATAGTGCAACCGTCAAAGCCGACATTTGGAGTTGGCCGCCAGGGATTAGAGCGAGCTATCTCGGCATCACCGAACGCATGGCCGAACATGGGCCAAATCTTGGCCTGCCCTATACCCGCGCGATGAGCGACGGCCTGTTCGAGATTCGCGCCCGAGGAACCGAAGGTGTGGGACGGGCTTTCTTCTGCACGCTGGTCGGGCAACGCATCGTCATCCTGCACGCCCTGATCAAGAAAACCCAACGGACGCCACCCGCCGACCTGCGGATCGCCCGGCGGCGCCTCCAGGAGTTGCAACATGGCTAAATCCCACGATCAACCCACTTCCGCGGCCATCGACACCTACAACCCGCTACCCTTCGACCTCGAAGCCACCAAGGCCGAATGGATGAAGGACCCCGAGTTCCGCGCCGCCTACGCCGCGCAGGCCGACGAATTCGCCGCGCTTGACGCCCTGCTGACCGCCCGCAAGGCCGCCGGTCTCACCCAGGCCGAAGTCGCCGCCCGCATGGGTATCAGACCCTCCTCGCTGGCCCGCATCGAAGGCAGTCTGGGCAATCACAAGCATTCTCCCTCCCTGGAGACCCTGCGCAAATACGCCCGCGCCTGCGGCAAGCGGTTGGAAATCCGCCTGCTATGAACCTTGCTTACCCCCTGCCCCCCGCTTCATTCGATGCGACGCGATGGGGCGCTGCTTTGGATTGACGCAGGTCTCACCGAGGCAATTTGGACGCTCTGGCAAGCTGGGTCAGACCTGGGCAACAGTGGAGCGTGGCCGGGAGTTTGCTGTCGACCAGGGTACCTGGCTGATGGTGGGAGGATATGGGCTGGAATGGGGATAGCCGCAGCCGTGCAACGGTCATCTCCTGCCGGCTTGCTGGAGACGATTGACCGACCAGCGGTTGAACGATCCGCTTACTGCTTGAACCGCTTCGGCGGAGTTG
>JAGTSD010000146.1 GCA_018262135.1 Pseudomonadota bacterium
CCGGGTGGCGGCGTCCGCCTCCCGAAAATCGCTGATCCGGCCAGTTTTGCGGGCAAGGGTAGCGGTCCACCAGCCGGAGGGATAGACGCACTGCGGAAAGTGCAGGGTGTGGGCATCGCTGAAGCCGGCGGCGCGCAGCGCCCGATGCAGTGGCAGCAGGATGCTATCCAGATGGAACAGCGGCGATTCGCTTTGCTGGACCAGCAGGCCGCCGGGTCCGAGCGCGCGATGGCAGTCGCGCAGGAACGGTTCGGCAAACAGTCCCTCGGCTGGCCCGACCGGATCGGTGCTGTCCACGATGATCACGTCGTAACTGCCCGATTCGGCGTTCTGGACCCAGGCGATGCCGTCGTCAAAGCACAGTTGCGCCCGCGGATCGCGATTCGCCGCGCACAGTTCCGGGAAATGGATCTCGGCGGCCCGGGTCACTTCCTCGTCAATGTCCACCTGGGTCGCGGTGACGACGCCCGGATGCTTCAGCACTTCCCGCAGGGTGCCACAGTCGCCGCCGCCCACGATCAGTATCCGGCGTGGATCGGGATGGGTGAACAGTGCCGGGTGGACCATCATCTCGTGATACAGGAAATTGTCACGGCTGGCCAGCATAATATAGCCATCAATCACCATCAGCTTGCCGAAGGCTTCGGTGGCATAAACGGCGACTCGTTGATAAGGGCTCTGCGCGTCATGCAGCACGCCTTTGATCTTGAGCGAGAAGGCCGAACCCGTGGCCGGGTGAATTTCGGTAAACCAGGACTGATCCAGCGTCACGTCGAGTCCCCTGATCGCGGAGGAGGTAAACGGCTTTGAACGACCCATGGCACGCGCCAGCCGCCTGGACCGTGGCCCAGGCGCGCGAAGTATATAACACCGCCCGCTGGGGGGACGGCTACTTCGAAATTGACGATGCCGGCCGGGTTCGGGCGCGCTCGCCGCGCCGGCCGGATCACCCCGGCGTCGAGCTGTCCGCCCTGGCCGAGGAACTGCGGAGTCGGGGCTATGGTTTGCCGGTGCTGGTCCGGTTCAGCCATATCCTGCACGACCGGGTGGACACGCTTTGCGACGCCTTCGCCGCCGCGATCGCCGACCACGATTACCAGGGCAGCTATACCGCGGTCTACCCGATCAAGGTTAACCAGCAGCGGCGGGTGGTGAGTGAGATCGTCAGCCACGGCGGTTCCCGCGTCGGGCTGGAAGCCGGCAGCAAACCGGAACTGATGGCGGTATTGGGTCTGTCCCAGCCCGGCGGTGTGGTGGTCTGCAACGGCTACAAGGACCGCGAATACCTCCGCCTGGCCCTGATCGGCCGGCGACTGGGCCTGAACGTGTTCAACGTGATCGAGAAGCTGTCCGAACTGGAACTGACCATCGAGGAGGCCGGCCGGCTGGGCGTGCGGCCGCAACTGGGAATGCGGGTGCGGCTGGCGTCCATCGGCGCCGGCAAATGGCAGAACACCGGCGGCGAAAAATCCAAATTCGGCCTGTCCGCCAGCCAGGCGCTGGAAGCGGTGCGGCGGCTGAAGGAACTGGGGATGCTGGATACCCTGACCCTGCTGCACGCCCATCTGGGCTCGCAAATCGCCAATATCCATGACATCCAGCGCGGTCTGCGGGAGGTGGGGCGCTATTACACCGACCTGTGGCGACTGGGCGCCCGCCCGCGCTGGGTGGATGTCGGCGGCGGCCTGGGCGTGGACTATGAAGGCGCCGGCTCCCGCGGCGACTGCTCGATGAACTACAGCGTGCGGGAATACGCCAACCACGTCGTCCACACCCTGTGGGAGGTCTGCACCGAGCAGAACCTGCCGCATCCGCATCTGTTCAGCGAGTCGGGCCGGGCGCTGACCGCCCATCACGCCGTGCTGATCACCGAGGTGATTGATCAGGAACCCGCCCCCGGCGACCGGTTGCCGCCCGTGCCCGGTCCCGGCGATCCCCAGATTCTGCACAACCTCTGGGAGCGGTACAAAGGCGCAGCGCGCGGCTCCGTGGTGGAGACCTACCATGACGCCGCCTACTGGCTGGCCGAGGCGCGGGATTTGTACCTGCATGGCGTGCTGCGGCTGGAGCAGCGCGCCCAGGCCGAGCAGCTCTACTTCGCCATCTGCCGCAAGCTGCAACCGTTGCTGAATCCCGGCGTCCGCGCCCATCGCGAGTTGCTGGATGAACTGAACGACAAGCTGGCGGAGAAGCTTTTCCTGAACTTTTCGGTATTTCAGTCCATGCCGGACGTGTGGGCGCTGGATCAGATTTTTCCGATCCTGCCGCTGCAAGGACTGGACCAGCCGCCGATTCGCCGGGTGGTGTTGCAGGATCTGACCTGCGATTCCGACGGCTGCATCGAGCGCTACGTGGATGGGGAAGGGGTAGAGACCACATTGCCGTTGCCGCCGGGCCGGGCCGGCGAACCCTGCCGGCTGGGGATTTTCCTGTTGGGGGCGTATCAGGAGATTCTCGGCGACATGCACAACCTGTTCGGCGATACCGCCTCGGTCAATGTCGAACTGGGTGAGGACGGTAGCTACCGGCTGGTCGAGGCGGCCCACGGCGATACCGTGGCCGATCTGCTGCGCTACGTGGGGTTCGAGCCGGAGGATCTGCGGGCAGCCTACCGTTCCCGGATTGCCGCTGCCGGACTCGATCCGGACCAGCGCGCGACCGGTCTGCAAGAACTGGACGCGGGCCTGGACGGTTACACCTATCTGGAATCCTGAGGCGATTTCCCAAAAAGATCATACCTGTAGGTCGGGCTTTAGCCTGACTTTTTAAGCCAATTATATCAAAGGTTTAGGCTAAAGCCCAACCCACATTCAGGTATAGTCTTTATCAGAAATCACCGGAGACCAGGCCTCAAGGAGGGAGGTAGGGAGCGGGGGTTTTCCTATCTCCTATCTGCTACTTTCTATCTCCTGCTCAACGCTCGCCGGGCAGCCGGAGCATCTCGGACAGGGCATCCAAATCCGTCATGCTGGTTTGCACCCGGGCCAGTGCTTCCATCGCCTGTTCGCGAGTGAGACCCAGGGTAAACATGGCCAGCGCCGGTAGCCGATCGTTGTTTTCCTCGCCCATCCCGACGTAGTGCAGCAGCCGGTCGGCGATCAGCACCAGATTGGAGTATTCGGCGTGGGGCTGGGTGCAATCCTCGTGATGGTGCCAGCGCACTGCCGCGATCACTTCCTCGGGCATGGACCAGGCCTGCATCAGCCAGGCGCCGATGCTCCAGTGCTCGACGCCCAGCACATAGCGTTCCAACACTCCGAGCGGCAGGTGCCGGTTGACTGCCAGAAAGCGGTTGAACAGGAAAAACCGGGCCGGGAAAAGATGTCCGAGCGCCAGATAGCCAAAATTGTGCAGCAGGCCACTCAGGTAAGCCAGGCCGGGTTTAACGGCGACTGATTCGGGCAACAGCTTGACCAGCTCACCGACCAGAGCGGCGCAGTAAACGCTGTTTCGCCAGAAATTTTGCAGGCCGACCGGACCGTCGGCCGGAATCTGAAAGGTCCGGCTCGCACAGGAACCGAGCAGCAGGTTGAGCGTGTTTTCGAGTCCCAGAATCCGCGTGATCGCGGTTTCCAGCGAATCCACTGGACCAGGATGACCGTGCAGGGGGGAACGCGCCCAATACACCACCTGGGCAGCAAGGCTGGGATCCTGCTCGACGATCCGGAGGATATCCCCGACCGTAGCGTCCGGATTGGCGCGCAGCGCTACGATGTTTTGCGCGGTTTGCGGCATGACCGGCAACTCGGTGATGGTCTCAATGCTCTGTCGCAAACGGGTTGGAGTATAGCGGTTGGTGAAACTGACCAGATAATCGGGGGTGAGCGCCGACTGGCTCATCACGGCGTCGAGATGATCCAACGGAACCGCGAACTGCTCCCAGCGCGACTGGGCGAGCAACGCGCGAAAATCGGCGCCCCGCATGCAAATCAGGAGGTCGCCGCTGCCGCTGTCGAAGTGGATTTCGCCACCATTGTTACCATCCAGACTTTTATCAACCAGGGCGGGTACGCCGAAGGCTTCCGGCAGGGGTGGATAGGTGCCCGCCGCGCAACCGTGACTTTGGAAAAAATGAGCGGGTTCAGCGCCGTACAGCGGTTCGAGGTCGCGTCGCAATAACCGGCAAAGGATCGAAAAATCCAGAATGTGGCTGCAAGGCAGAATGGCCATCACCAGCCCGGATGCATCTTTCAGGAGAACAACGCGAGCCATCCACCGAAGGGGGATCGCAAGACCTTCGGCGATCTGAGTCAGCGTCTGACCGGACGGACAGGCGATCAGCCGGTAGGGCAGATGTCGGTGGTCCAGGTAATTCTGAACGATATCGGGCAGATTCATGGCAGACGCCCTGAAACGTAGTGGCTTGAAAACTGGAGAACCTTACTCGGTTTTAACCACCATCTTCGAGCTATTGCTAGGGAGCGACCGGACTGGTTGCACCGTTCGCGTTGGAGTCGTCGCCGGTATGGGTGCCACAGTCCCAGGTTTGGCGGTTGCGGGTTTGGCGGTTGCGGGTTTGGAAGTCGTGGGCGTGGATTTGGAATTCGTAGATGTAGATTTGGAATTCGCAGGTTCGGAATTCGCGGTCTTGGCGGTTACGGGTCTGGAACTTGTGGATGTGGAATTAGCGGTTTTGGAATTAGCGGTTTTGGAATTGGCGGATTCAGAATTGGCGGTCTTGGAGTTGACGGTTTTGGAGTTGGGGGTCTTGGAGTTGGCCGATTCGGAATGGGCGGTTTTGGAGTTGGTCGTCTTGGAGTTGGTGGTCCTGGGGTTGGTGGTCCTGGAATCCGGGTTGGCTCTGCTGGCCGCCGTCGTGGTCGGGGTCGGGTTTTTGGCATTCCCGCGCGGCGTAGCCGGCTTGTGAGGTGAATTGGCTGCTGGTTGCAACCGCGCGGGCGCTGGTTGGGACGCGCTTCTTGGCCTGACGGTCTCGTGCTGAATGGCGATATGCCGTTTGGGTAGTTCGGTATAGAAATCGTACTTGGGTTTGACCGGTTCGGGTTCCGCCGGCGTGGCGACCACGGTTTTCGGCGGCGCGACGGGTGCGGGCGGTTGAGCCGGCGCGCTGGGCGCGACGACGGCGGTAGCCGGGGCGGGCTGGGTCGGGGCTCCCTTGATATAGGCCAGCAGGCCGCCAAACAGGCCGATCAGAACCAGCGTCATGACCAGCAGACCGTAACGGCGCGCGCGCTGGCGGCGTTGCCCGATCGCGGCGGACTTGTAATCGTGGCGAATGCTCACATAACCTCCGGGGCCGAGACGCCCAACAGCTTCAGACCATTTTTGATGACTTGCCGTGTAGCCAG
>JAGTSD010000147.1 GCA_018262135.1 Pseudomonadota bacterium
CCCTGCATTTTCGCATGTCATCAAGAGAGTCCTGGTACCTTTGCAGGGATCGAGAGTCCGGGTTGATCACTGCCGTTCCCTCGGTTCCATTCACAAGCACAATGTCTCCCGTGCGTACAATTTCAAGTAATTTGGGAATCCCACCCACACAGGGAATACCGATCTCGCGAGCAAGAAGAGCCGCATGAGCGGCGGGGCCAGCGAACTCTGCAAGTACAGCGACGGTGGACGAATACGAGAGAAACACCGTATCTGAAGGGAGCAACCGACGTGCGACAAGCACGGTGTTCGCAGGGAGGTTTTCGAGGCTGTGTGCGTGAATTCCGGCCAATGACAGCAATAATCGGCGGGATAAATCCTCTATGTCATCTCCGCGCTCCCGGAGGATTTCATCGCTCATATCTTTAAATCTGCGAGCTAGAAGTCTGAATACCTTTTTGACCACCGCTTCGGCATTGATTCGCTTCGCTTCCAAGGTCTTTTTCAGTTGATCAGCCACAGAGGATGAAGACAGCATAGCCTCTTGAGCGCGGAAGATATCTGCCGATTCCTTGCCCAATTTGCCTTCAATCTGATTTGCATCGATCGTCAAGCTCTGCTGTACGTCGCCGATGGCCTTCTCAATTCTGGCCTGCTCTTTATGGACCTGGGCACCGTCTATTTCATAGAGTTCGGTACTTTGCTGAAGTATGTCTCTGTATACGAATGCCTTCCCTTCAGCCAGACCCGGTGAGACTCCCTTCCCAACCAGCGCAAGCATCTTGTCGTTTCGTGAGTCGGTGTTCATCAGTCGAATCCGTTGGGTGACCTAACACGCTCTAAGTCGGTGTGCGGTAGCACGGTCGGCTCGAGCGCTTTGTGTGTGCCCGGCATGAGCCGGACCTGATAGTTGTGGTGTAGTTCGGGAACACCACCACGGCCTGCGCGCCGACGGCAAGCCCTCGGACGAGTCGGTCATGCGTGTGCCATGCTGGCGCAGCGCATGGGGGGAGTGAATGATTGCGTTGTCAAGAGGGTCACCCTTCAAGGGCGGTGATGGTTCAGACTCAAGGGGTTTCCTACCTCACCGGATTGCCAAACCAGCGGTTGCGGAACCCCTTGCTCCATCTCCTGTCAAGGCGTAAGTCCTAGTCACGTTGGGTGCGAAAGTCCCTCTCCCCCTCCTGCACGGTCTAAAAGACCGCTTTACAGGGGTTTGAGCCCAGTACCGTCAATCCGATCGCTTCGGCAATGCCTTTCTTTGTCACCAGCCAGTCTTTCACCGCCTCCGCGCGCCGTTTGGAAAGCTCGAGGTTTCGGTTCGGTGAACCCTTGGAATCGGTGTATCCTTCGATGAGCACCTTACCCTCGGGGAACTGGGCGATCACGGTCCCCACCTTATCGAGAGTCTGCGTCGCCTCGGGCTTGATCTCGGCTTTGTCGAAGTCGAACAGGACGTCGCCTTCGAGTTGCATAGTGATCCCCTGGTCAGTTTCCTTGAGCTGAAGTTCCTGGCGAGCGGTGTTCTCCATCTGCTGGCGTTGCAGTTCCAACTGCTTCTTCTCCAGCTCGAGCTGCTTCTTCTCCAGCTCGTGCTGCTGTTTCTCCAGGTCGAGTTGTTTCCGTTCCGTCTCCAGCGCGCTCTGGGTTTCCTGCGTGGGCGCAGCCGCGAAGCAGGCCCCTGCTAGCAGTAACGCACTGATCGATAATCCGGCAAACGGGCGAAATCGGGATGGGTTCATCATGGCTAACTCCTCGGTTGTGCGGAGAATGGGCGGGTTCCTGGAAGCCATCACGGCCTACCGGACCCTCAATCTCTCTGGCTGATCTTGTCGGAATCGGCCCACGGATCGGGCTTGACCTCGATCTTGACCCGGGCGATGCCATCCTCCTGCATATCCAGCTTTTTCGCGGCGGCGCGAGAGAGATCAATCGAGCGATTCTTCACATACGGCCCGCGGTCATTGATCTTGACCTCGACTTTCTTGCCGTTCTCGAGGTTAGTCACCTCGGCCTGGGTTCCCAGCGGCAAACGTCGATGGGCGGCGGTCAGCTTGTTCTGGTTAAAGGTCTCGCCATTGGCGGTCTTGTTGCCCTGAAAGCCCGGCCCGTACCAGGACGCCTTGCCGATCTCCCGGTAGACCGGTCTGGTGGCAGGGACGCTCGTCTTAGCCTGGGGTGGCGGTAGGTCTTGCTCTTTCAACCGTTCCATCCCGCAACCCGACAGAGCCAAGATGCCTAGGCAGGCGACTCGCCGCAACCCAGCGGAAAAACGGCCTACAGACGTGGCGGTGCTCGGTGCTTTCATCACTCAGCCTCCCCTGATCCTGGAAAATCAAGTCAGGACTTGCCCACGACCTCCTGGCGGAGCGAGGCGAAGAACCGGCGGCTAGCGGGAAGCCGCCGCCGGTTTGCCGGTTTGATCAGTACGGCGAGGCGTTGGGTGCCTGCTGATTTTGTTGCCGCATTGGCTGCCGCTGGGCGTGTTCCGCTTGCCATTCGGCTTCCAGGGCTTCCCGGGTTTTGAAGGAAGGCGCCGTCTCCAACGGGCCCTGGGTCAGGCGATGCGGACGATCCCTTTGGAAGGGGGGCGCCTGCTAATCGAGCTTCGAAGGCTCAAAGTAAGGCGCCACTTCCAGTTGCTCCTTGCTCATGGCAAGGTAGAGGATCGGTTGATGGCCCTCACCCTTAATCAGGTCGATTTGCTCCCACGGGACGGCAACCAGTTTGTCGCCAACGCCGAAGACACCGCCCACGGACAGCACCACACCCACGACCTTGCCGTTTTTCTCTTCCACCAGGAGATCATCGACTTTTCCCACGTCGCTACCTTCATGAACCGCCTTCGCGCCGATCAACTCCCTGGTGCGAATCTGGTTGGCGGCCTGCTGGGAAATTGTCCCGGCCACCCCCGGCGCTGGCGTCGGTTCTGGTTTAGTGGCAGATGGCATGGGAACTGTTTCCGGCGCCGCCGGGTTGGACCGTTGATAATCACCGCCCTGTTGGGCAAACGCCAGGCCGGTGGACAACCCCAATGCCACAAGTATCAAACCTATTTTCTTCGACATGATCTGGACCTCTCTTGAAAGTACCTGCTGATCCGCTCGCGGCGGTCCTGCCCGTACCCGGGCCACGAACTGCGTTGGGCGGAATCGCTTCACCCGGAGAATCGGGCGTACCTTAAGAGGTCACGTTTCGTGCCAGCGGACGGCTTTTAAAAAAGCCTTTATGAACAGTTTATTAAAAAAATACCGACCAATGATGAGGTTGTATCTTGCAAGGCGTTTGTTCTAGGCTCTTGCAAGGTGCAAGCGTTTCGAGGCCCCGTGATGACTGTCGCCGACACCCCCCGTCACCGGGGACGCATCCTGATCGTGGACGATGAGACCAACCTCGTCAAAACCTTTCGCTATTGCCTGGAGGACGCCGGCTACGGGGTGAGCAGCGCGCGCAACACCGCCGAAGCCACGGCCCTGGTCCAGCAGGGGGTCTTCGATCTGTGCTTTCTCGATCTCCGGCTGGGCAACGAATCCGGCCTGGAACTCCTCTCGCTCCTGCGCGACCTGGCGCCGTGGATGAAGATCGTGATGATCACCGCCTACTCATCCATCGAGAGCGCGGTGGAGGCGATCCAGCGCGGCGCGGCCGATTACCTGGCCAAACCCTGCACGCCCGAGCAGCTTCGTCTCGCCGCGCGCAAGCAGATCGAGGCGAGCCGCCTGGAGGCCCGGCTGGCGGAATTGGAGGCGCGGCTCAAGGATCCGTTGCGCGGCGTGGATCTCGCCAGCGCCAGCCCGACCATGCGCCAGGTGCTGGAGACGGCCCGCAGCGTGGCCGACACCGACGCCACCGTCTTGATCCAAGGGGAATCCGGCACCGGCAAGGGCGCCATCGCCCGCGCCATTCATGGCTGGAGCCCGCGGGCGGAACGCGGGTTCGTGACCGTCCATTGCCCGTCGCTGTCGGCCGAACTTCTGGAAAGCGAGCTGTTCGGCCACAAAAAAGGCGCGTTTACCGGCGCCGTGGAGACCACGCCGGGCAAAGTCAACCAGGCGGACGGCGGCACGCTGTTTCTGGACGAGATCGGGGATTTCCCGCGCGCCTTGCAACCCAAGCTGCTGCGCTTCGCCCAGGATCGCGAGTACGAGCGGGTCGGCGATCCGATCACCCGGCAGGCCGACGTGCGACTGATCGCGGCGACCAACCAGGACTTGAACGCCATGGTCGCGGCGGGGACATTTCGGGAAGATTTGCTGTACCGGCTCAACGTGATCGCGCTCGACCTGCCGCCCCTGCGAGAACGGCCGGAAGACATCGTCGATCTGGCCGAACGGTTTCTGGTGCGCTTGGCCCGCGACTACCGACGGCCGGCGCGCGGGTTCGACGACGACGCCTGCGCCGCGTTGCGCGCTTACCCCTGGCCAGGCAACGTGCGCGAACTGCGCAACGTGGTGGAACGCGCGGTGATCCTCGGCCGCTCCGAACGCCTCAGCCGGCGCGACCTGAACCCGATCATGCACGACGCCGCCCGCGCGGGGCTGCCGCGCGTCGGCGACGCGGTCACCCTGGAAGCGCTGGAGCGGGCTCATATCGCGGCGGTGCTGGCGGCCAGCCCGACGCTGGACGGCGCGGCGGGAACGCTGGGCATCGATCCGTCGACGCTGTGGCGCAAACGCAAGCAGTACGGCATTTGAGCCATGAGCCTGCGCCGATACCTGCTCGTCGGCTATGGGGTCGTACTGACCATCGTGCTCGTCGGTTTTTCCATCATCGTGGCGGGAGTCATCGTGCTCGGCGGCACGCCCGAGCGGATCGTCGACCAGCACTATGCGTCGATCCTGGCGGCCGATCGCATGAGCCAGGCCGTGCAGGCCCAGCAGAATGCCATCCTGCGCACGCTGCTCGACGTCAATTACGACGCCGCCGCTGATCTGAAGCAGGCGGATCAGGAATTCGGCGCCTGGCTGGCGCGCGTTCGCGACAACCTTGCCCTAATGGAGGAAGGGGCAACCCTCGTCGAGATCGAAAAGCGCTACGCGCAATTGCAGGCTCTGATCGCCAACCGGGCGCGCTGGGCTCGCCCCTATCCCTGGGAGGCCAGTGTCGTGGATGCGTTTCAGAACGTCATCCAGACTTGCCAGCATCTGGCGGATATGAATTTCAACGCCATGGTCGAGGTCAGCCGCAACGCCCACGAGCGCGTTCGATTCACGGTCTGGACGGCGGCGGCGGTGGTCGCCGTCATCCTGCTGATCGGCGTGTGGGTATCGCTGAGTCTGGCGCGACGCTTGAGCGAACCGCTGGAACAAATGGTCGCGGGCGCCAGCCGGATCGCCGGCGGCGACTATCAGGTCGCCATCGAGGAAAACACGGTCGTCAGGGAAGCCACCCAACTGACCCGGCAATTCAATGCCATGGCCGCCGCCTTGCAGGAATTCCGCGCCATGGATCTGGAGCGGGTGTTGAACGAGCAGCGCCAGAGTGAAGCCGTGTTGCAGAGCATCGACGATGGTCTGGTCATCTTCGGGCACGATGCCCGTATCCAACGCCTCAATCCGGTGGCGGCCCGGCAGTTGGACTTGGCGCCCGACGCCTGCGTCGGGCGCCCGCTCGGCGAATTGCTGGCAAATCCCGCCATCGACGCCGCGATCCACCGGTGCCTGGATCTGGATGACGGCCTGGAGAACGCGGCGTGCGAACTGCGGGTCGGCAACCCCCATGACGAACAGCGTTACCTGGCCTATTCGATCCTGCCGATCAGCGACGAGCGCGTGGGCCGCCAGGGCGCCGTGATGGTGATCCGGGACATCACCGCACACCGGGCGTTCGAGCAACTGCGCACCGAGTTCGTCATGCGAGCCTCGCACGAACTGCGCACCCCGCTTACCAGCATCCGCATGGGGATCGGGATGTTGACCGAAAAGGCGCCGTTCGCCGCGGACTCGCGCGAAGGGGATTTGCTCGCCACGGTCGACGAGGAACTGAGCCGGCTGATGCGCCTGGTGAACGACCTGCTCGATTTATCCCGCTTGCAGGCCGGCCGGCCGGCGCTGGAACTGGCGCCCCACGAGGTGCGAGAACTGCTGGAGTCGGCGCGGCAGCGGTTCGAACTGAACGCGACCGACCAAGGCGTTCACCTGACGCTGGTCGGAGAAGAGGAAGCGCTGGCGGCCTGCATACAAATCGATCGGACTCGCTTCGATCGCGTCCTCGATAATCTGATCGGCAACGCACTACGGTATACCCCCGCCACTGGCCGCGTCGCCCTGCGGGCGCGTTGCAGCCCGCGCCGGGTGACCAGCAGCATGGCGGCCGCATCGGGTTACAGTCCATACCCGGCCAGGGCGCGACGTTTTCCATCGAACTGCCGAGGGTCTGGACCCGCTGAGCCGTGAGGGAAGGTCGCCTCCCCCGGAGATTTTTTCCCGAGGCGCTGGGCGGGTTCCGTGGGTTCTGAAAACTCTTCGGCGTTGGCGGGGTCTTCCTCTTTGCGAAGAGTCGATTAAAACGCTCAAGATTATGCCATGGTTCTGTTCCGGCCTCTTTACCTGGCACGGCTTTGCGCCGGGAAAATCCGACCAGCCTGCGTGATGGATTTCGGGTGCGCGGGCCGTTCGCGCCGGGCGAGGGCCATTCGCTTCAACCCCGGCAAGCTGCTGAGAACGGTCAGCCGTCAGCGGGGTGCTTGCCGTTCGCCACTCGCCACCGACCCAGGAGGCCTCGTTTTTATGAGTACGTTCGAACTGGGTTCCCGCTATCTCGGCGACCGCCAATGCGCCTTCACCCTGTGGGCGCCGTTGCTGAAGCAGGCGGCGGTGCATCTGGTCGCGCCCGAGGACCGGCTGATTCCCATGGTCCGGGATGAACGGGGGTACTGGCAGGCCACCGTCACCGGCATCGAACCTGGCGCGCGGTATTTCTACCAGGGGGACGGCGAGACCGACCGACCCGACCCGGCTTCGCACCACCAGCCGCAAGGCGTCCACGGACCCTCCCAAGTGGTGGATCACGCCTTCGCCTGGAGCGACGCCGGCTGGCAGCCGCCGCCGCTGGAACAGTGGGTGATGTACGAGCTGCACGTCGGGACGTTCACCGTCGAGGGCACCTTCGACGCCCTCCTTCCCCGCCTGCCGGAACTGCGCGAGCTGGGCGTCACCGCGCTGGAACTGCTGCCGGTCGCCCAATTCCCTGGCGAGCGCAACTGGGGTTACGACGGGGTCTATCCCTATGCCGCGCAGGCGTCCTACGGCGGGGTCGAGGGCCTGAAGCGACTGGTGGACGCCTGCCATCGCGC
>JAGTSD010000148.1 GCA_018262135.1 Pseudomonadota bacterium
AGGGTTGCCCGTCCCAGCCGATTGAGCCAGCCCAGGGTTGATCGTCCCAGCCGTTGCAAACCGTCAATCACGGGACGGTTCCTCCTCTAGCGTGAGGTCCTGGGCATACGACGGCGCCAGATAATGAAAGGACATCGGGCCATCGGGCAGGGCGTGCAAAAACTGTTCGACCCAGGCCGAATTGGAGCGTTCCAGCGCGTCTGGAGGGCCATGATCCACGACCAGGCCCTCGGAAATCAGGTAGATGTAGTCGGCAATGGAAGCGGTTTCCTTGACATCGTGGGAGACGATGATGCTGGTCAGCCCCAGCGCATCGTTGAGCGTGCGAATCAGCTTGATCAACACGCCCATGGTGATGGGGTCCTGGCCGGAGAAGGGTTCATCGTACATGATCATCATCGGGTCCAGGGCGATGGCGCGCGCCAGCGCCGCCCGTCGCGCCATGCCGCCGGACAACTCGCTCGGCATCAAATCGCGCGCTCCGCGCAACCCGACCGCTTCCAGTTTCATCAACACCAGGATGCGGATGAGGTTTTCCGGCAGGCGGGTGTGTTCGCGCAGTGGGAAGGCGACGTTGTCGAACACCGTCAGGTCGGTGAACAGCGCGCTGCTTTGGAACAGCATGCTCATGCGTTTGCGCAACTGGTACAGTTCCTTGCGCCCGAGTTCGTGGACGCAGACCCCGTCCACCTCGATGCGGCCGGCGTTGGGACGGATCTGGCCGCCGATCAGCCGCAGCAGCGTGGTCTTGCCCGCGCCGCTCGGCCCCATGATGGCGGTGACCTTGCCGCGGGGGATGTCCAAATCCACGTTTTGAAAAATAACGCGGTCGCCACGACGGAACGACAGACCGCGCACGGTCACGAGCAGGGATTCGGCGGGCGGATCGCTTGAGGCAGCAAAGACAGTGGCGGACATCGGGATGGAAACAGGTTGGCGACTGTAGCGGATGACATTGATAAAGCTTGGTAGTTTCCCGTCAAGTCGGCGGCAAGTCAAATCAGCCGTTAATTTTTGCAGCGATGAAGCTTGGCAATTACCGCTTCATGCGACTATCTTTTAGGGGCGATACCCCCGCCGGCGCGCTGGCCGGCGACCGGATTCGATGCGCCCGCCGCCATTGGCGGGCGCGGATTGAAACAACCAACCATCACGCAAAGGTAGGACCATGGCGAAGAAGTACATCTACAAGTACACCGAAGGGGATGGCAAAAACAAAATGTTGCTGGGCGGCAAGGGCGCCAATCTGTGCGAAATGACGCAGATCGGCCTGCGCGTGCCGCCGGGCTTCGTGATCAGCACGGAGGCCTGTCTGGACTACATCGCCAACAACCGCCTGCCCGACGGGGTCATGGACGATGTGCGGGCGCATATGACTTGGCTGGAGCAGGAAACCGGCAAACAGTTTGGCGGCGCCAGCAATCCGCTGCTGGTCTCGGTGCGCTCCGGCTCGTCGATGTCCATGCCGGGCATGATGGACACCATCCTCAACCTGGGCCTGAACGAAACCACCCTGGCCGGGCTGATCAAGCTGACCGGCAACGAACGTTTCGGCTACGATGCTTATCGCCGTTTCATCCAGTTGTTCGGCAAGATTGCGCTGGGCGTGGATGACCACTTCTTTGACGAACACTTCGAGGCGATCAAGCGCCGCGCCGGCGTCAAGGTGGACGTCGGCCTGAGCGCCGAGGATCTACGCGACATCGGCCAGTTGTTCTTGCAGGTCGTGCAGGAGCAGACCGGACGGCCGTTCCCGCAAGACCCCTACGAGCAACTGGAACTGGCCATCAAGGCGGTGTTCGGCTCGTGGATGGGCCAACGCGCCGTGGATTACCGCCGCGAGTTCAAGATCACCCCGGACCAGGCCAACGGCACCGCAGTCAACGTGGTGACCATGGTGTTCGGCAACATGGGCAACGACTGTGCCACCGGGGTCGGCTTCACCCGCGACCCCGGCACCGGCGAAAACGTGATGTACGGCGAATACCTGGTCAACGCCCAGGGTGAGGACGTGGTGGCCGGCATCCGCACCCCGAAGCCGGTCGCGGAAATGAAGGACGAGATGCCGGATCTGTACCGGCAACTGGTGGAACTGCGCAACAAGCTGGAAGGGCACTACCACGAGGTGCAGGATTACGAGTACACCATCGAGAAGGGCGTGCTGTTCTGCCTGCAGACCCGCAACGGCAAGATGAACGCCCAGGGTATGGTGCGCAGCTCGGTGGAAATGGCCAACGAGGGCCTGATCAGCCGCGAGAAAGCATTGTTGCGCATCGACCCCGAGTCGCTGGAGCAGATGATGTTCCCGCAGCTTGACCCCAAACAAAAGGTGGCCCCGGTCTCACAGGGCATGGGCGCTTCGCCTGGCGCGGCGTCCGGCAAGATCGTGTTCGACGCCGATACCGCCGTGAAGCGCGGACGCGGCGACGGTGAGAGCATTATTCTGGTCCGCGAGGAAACCAAGCCGGAAGACATTCACGGTTTCTTCGCCTCGGTCGGCATCCTGACCAGTCGCGGCGGCAAGACCTCGCACGCAGCGGTGGTCGCGCGCGGCATGGGCAAGCCCTGCGTGGTGGGCGCGGAAGACATCCTGGTCAACGTCCATCAGCGCCAAGCGATCATCGGCGATAAAGTCCTGCACGAAGGAGACGTGGTGACGATTGACGGTGGCACCGGGCGGGTGTTCCTGGGCGACATCCCCACCGTCGAACCGGAATTCACCCCGGAACTGCGCACCTTGCTGAGTTGGGCCGACGAGGTCGCCACCCTCAAGGTCATGGCGAACGCGGACACCCCGGACGCCGCCCAGCGCGCCTCCAACTACGGCGCGATGGGCATCGGCCTGTGCCGCACCGAGCGCATGTTCAACGCCAAGGAGCGGCTGCCGCTGGTGCTGGAGATGATCCTGGCCGAGACCACCGAGGACCGCGAGGCCGCCCTGGCCAAGCTGCTACCGATGCAGCGGAGCGACTTCAAGGAAATCTTCCGGGTCATGGCGCCGCGGCCGGTCACCGTCCGCCTGCTGGATCCGCCGATCCATGAGTTCCTGCCCTCCGAGCAGCAGTTGATCGCCGATATCGAGCATCTGCGCCATCTGCGTCAGACCGCGCAGGGTCTGGAGGCGATCAGCCAGATTCTCAGCCAGGTCAACCCCAAGGCGGTCGAGCAACTCGGCATCCTGAACGACAGCCATCTGGTGGCCGACGTGCTGGCCAAGAAGGAAGAAATCCTGCAAAAGGCCCGCGCCCTGCACGAAATCAACCCGATGCTCGGCCATCGCGGTGTCCGTCTCGGTCTGACCTATCCCGAGATTTACAAGATGCAGATCCGCGCCATTTTGGAAGCGGCGGCGGAGTGCGTGCAGGAGAAGGTGGACGTTCACCCCGAAATCATGGTGCCGCAGGTCTGCACCGTGGAGGAATTGACGCGGGTCAAGGCGCTGGTGGACGAAGTGTTGCCCCAGGTCGAGGCCAAGTATGCGGTCAAGGTGCATTTCGAGTTCGGCACCATGATGGAAGTGGTGCGGGCCTGCCTGCGCGCCGAGGAAATCGCCGAGGTGGCCGAATTCTTCTCCTTCGGCACCAACGACCTGACTCAGGCGACCTTCTCGTTCTCGCGCGAGGACGCCGAGAACAAGTTCCTGCCGTTCTACAACGAGTCCGGCATTCTCAAGGACAACCCGTTCGAGGCGTTGGACACCAAGGGCGTCGGCCAGTTGATGTCGCTGGCGGTCACGAACGGACGCAAGTCCCGGGCCGGTCTCAAGGTCGGCATCTGCGGCGAGCAGGGCGGCCATCCGCGCTCGATGCGGTTCTGCCACTATGCCAACTTGACCTACGTATCCTGTTCCTCGCCGCGCGTGCCGATTGCGCGGCTGGCGGCGGCGCACGCCAAACTGCTGGAAGGGAACTATCAGCCGTAAGCGACTGATACGCTGGCGGCGTGATTTCGCGCCGCGGGTTGGGAAACATCAGGGGCGGCCATGGCCGCCCCTGTTTGTTTGATGGCGTAACCTGTCGAGCGTATCTCTGGCCAAGGCGATGCAGCAGAGGCAGGCATCAGGTCCCCGCCTCCTGTAATGCCGTCGCCGGTCTGGCGGCGGCGCGACGGCGGGCGCGGGCGTCGAGCACGTTCTTGATGGCGATCAGGCAGCCCAGCCCGATGAACGCGCCCGGCGGCAGAATCGCCAGCAGGAAGCCGCGATAGTCATCAATCAGATGCACGGTCAGGCCCTTGCCAAACTCGCCAAACAACAACTCGGCCTGGCCGAGCAGCGTACCCTGGCCCAGAATCTCCCGAATTGCGCCCAGCAACACCAGCGCCAGCATAAAACCTAGCCCGGTGGCAACGCCGTCCACCGCTGATTTCATCACGCCGTTCTTGAACGCAAACGCCTCGGCTCGACCGATCACGCAGCAATTGGTCACGATCAACGGAATGAAGATGCCCAGCACCGTGTAGAGTCCCGGTAGAAAGGCGTGCATCGCCAGTTCCACGGCGGTCACCGCGCAGGCGATCACCATGACAAAGACGGGAATCCGCACTTCGGGCCGCACCAGCTTGCGGATCAGCGAGATGGCGACATTGCACATCAGCAACACCAGCGTGGTCGCCAGGCCCAACCCCAAGCCGTTGACCACCGAGTTCGAGGTCGCCAGCAACGGGCACAACCCCAGCAAGGCCACAAAGCCCGTGTTCTGGGTCCATACCCCATCCTTGAGGATTTTCAGATAGCCGCTTTCGCTCATGACTTTTGCTCCTTGGCGGGGGTGGCCGCCGGGGCGAACAACTGGGCCTGATGGGTCTGGACATACTCCAGAAACTTGCGGGTGGCCTTGATCACGGCGCGCGGGGTAATGGTCGCGCCGGTGAATTGATCGAATGCGCCGCCGTCCTTTTTGACCTTCCAGCGTTCCGGTTCAGGATTCCCCAGCGACTTGCCGGTAAAGACCAGAATCCACGGCGAACGTCTTTCCTCGATGCCGTCGCCCAGTCCCGGTGTTTCCTTGTGCGCCAGCACCCGTACGCCAGCCAGCGTCCCGTCGGCATACACGCCGACGAGCAGTTGAATCGGCCCGCTGTAACCATCCGGCGCGTAGGGCGTGGCGAACAAGGCCACCGGTTGGCCGTTCTTGCGGGCCCGATAGACCATAACCGGTTGATCGGTTCCCAACCATTCCAGCGCGGTCACCGCAATGGTGTCCTGAGTGACAGGGTTATCGTAGCGGTCCGCCGGCACCAACTGATTCAGATTCGCTTCCAGGACCTTGCGTTGCGCCT
>JAGTSD010000009.1 GCA_018262135.1 Pseudomonadota bacterium
ACTCGCGGCGGATCACCCTCCAGCATCGCCTGATTTATCAGGTTCTGGACGAGGAACACGTCGTCAAGGTCCTGCGAATGTGGACCTACTACGGGTGTTGGTGCATAAATCTATAATTCATTGATTTCAGAGCATTTGCATATTTGCAAAATCTCGATGTTTCATTTTGAATCAGTGTGTTAGGTTGAATTATGCACCAACGCCCCTACTACGAATAAATTTTCCCGCCTGCTCCTACCCTATTCGGCTGAGTTCCATCCAGCACTTCAGCACCGGACCCACGCCGACCGGCGCTTGCAACGGCCGCAGATGCTCGGCGATCAGTTGCTTCTCGACCTGCTGGCGCAAGGCCGACAGCGCCGCCCGGTCCAGCACGCAGCGGCGCGGCGTGTCCGGCTGCGACCGAATCCAGTCGGCCATAGCCCCCGATTCGGTCAACACCCCCTTCCATTCCAGGTCATAACAGGCCCATACAGTAAACCCCGCCGCATCCGACCAGCGCGGCTGACCGGATTCGGTATCAATCAAATTCGGATTGGGGCGCGGAATGCGGTAGCAGAAAAATACCGCGCCCGTCACCGCCGTTGGGTAGGGGCACGGCGGCACCGTGCCCCTACTTGGGGTTGAGGGGCAGACCAACGTCTTCCCGGAAAACACCTTCAGCGGCAACCCGGCCAGTTCAGCGGCCAAGGCCGGATGCTGTTCCATCAGCGCCTGATATTCCAGGCGCAGTTGTTCAACGTCGCTCAGGCTGCCGTCGCACTGTTCGTTCAGTTCCTTCACCGGATCGAACTGATCGTCGGGGGTGAGCAACTGCCGGCCCTCGATCCCCAGAGTCCGGGAAATCACCAGGGTCTTGTCGGTCACCCGCTTGAACAGCCGCAACAACTCGTCCAGTTCATCCGGCGGCAGGAAGTTCCAGAATTCCACCTGGCCGCGCAACTTCTGTTGTTCCGGGTGATCGGCGACGATGCTGGCTTCGATTTCGGCATTCAGCCGCCGGTCCACCCGGCCGATGCGTTGCATCAGCCGCACCGGGTTTCCAGTGCAGGTCGTAGTTGATCAACCGCAGCGCGTCTTGCAGGTTCAAGCCTCCGACAGGACGTCGGTGCTGACCAGCACCCGAACTTCCTCCAGGCCCTCAGCCGCCAGGACGGCGGAACTGACGTCGTTCCTTGTCGCCGATCCAGTAGGCCAGGGGGTAGTAGATGCCCAGCACGAACAGCGGCTTTTTCTTGTTGAACGCGCGTTCGACGCTATCTCTTATAACGGTCGGGCGGGTATCCCAACGACTACCGCGCCCGGCGCGACATCGCGGGTCACGACTGCATTCGCGCCAATCACGGCGCCGTCGCCGATGGTGACGCCGGGCAGCACCATGACCCCACGAGCGATCCACACGTTGCGTCCGATCCGGATCGGCGCGGCGTCATGCCCGGAACGGCGGATGGCCTGGTCTTCGCCGAAGCGGTGATTGGCGTCGCGCAGACTGGCGTATTCGCCGATCAGGGTCCCGGCTCCTATCACGATCTCCTGGAACGCTACGATGTGGACGCCCCGCGACATCACCACGTCGTCGCCGATGACGATTCGGCCCGGCTCCTGGGTTTCCAGATACAGGCCGGGATAGAGGAACAGGTTTTTCCCCACCTCGACGCGGCCCGCGCCGCGCACCTCCGCCACCCCCATGATCACGACCGAGGGGTCCACCAGCCCGGTGATGCTGGCGCGCAGCCGGGCGTGCGCCCACACCCGTCGCCCGGATTCGCCCACGGTCGCCGCCAGTTTGGCCAGCGGCGTCAAGACTCCAACCAGTAGTCGTTTCGCCAGTCCACTCATCGCCTGCCTCCGCTCACTTGTACTCGATCAGGCCGCGCCGCCGGCCCCGCCAGCGATCCCGGTAATAGCCGAGCTGGCCGACCAGAATCGGAATCTGCTGCACGTGGGAATGGAGGCCGTACAGGAACCGGGTCAGCGGATCGCGGCTTTTCCAGCCCACCTTGAGCGCGGTGCGAACCGCCAGCGCCAGCCATAGCCCGACCACCAGCAGTGGGATGATCGCTGAACCGAGCAGCGCGCCGCCGACGCCCAGCACCAGCGTCAGCAGCAACACGCCGCCACGAATCAGATTGCGCCGGGCATCGGCTTCCCACAACGGGGTCGCCGTGCCGCGAAACCGCGCCGCCACCTCGGCGTAGGCGTGGCCGGCCCGCACCGCCCGCCGCCAGTATTGCTGCCAGCGGGTCATCGCCAGATCGTGACCGGTCATGGGGCGATCCACGTGCAGGATTTGATAGCCGCGCGCCCGCAGCCGCTGGCACAGTTCCGGCTCCTCGCCAGCGATCAGGCTGGCGTCGAATCCATCCACTTCAACCAGAGCTTCACGCCGCATCAGAGCGTCGCCGCCGCAGAACTCGGTGATTCCCGGCGGGTAAATCCAGTCCAGGTCCAGCACCCGGTTGTACAGCGAAGCGTCTGTGCTGATCTCCCGGCGATGGCCCCAGACCACGCCCACCTTCGGGTTCTGGAATTCAGGCAGCGAATCGGCCACGAACCGGGGATGCAGGATCGTATCGCCGTCCAGAAACAGCACGAACGGCGCTTGCGCCACCCGCCAGCCCGCGTTGCGGCCGGTCGCCGCCGAGGGCCGTTCCGGCCGCACCGTCAACACCTGCGCGCCCAGCGCTGTCGCCCGCTCCGGACTGCCGTCGGTGGAGGCCGAATCCACGTAGATCAACTCGACCGGCCCGCCGGGATCGGCCATCGCCCGCACCGATTCCAGACAGCGCACCAGCCGCTCGCCCTCGTTGCGGCCAATCACCACCACCGACAAGACGGGGGATGAAGTACGGGCACGGCGGCGCCGTGCCTCTACCTCGCTGTGGATGGGCACGGTGCCGCCGTGCTCATACTCGGGGGTGAGGGGTGCATCACTCATCTTCCACCTCCGCCAGCAGGCGTTCGTAATCGCTCAGGCGTTCGGTCTGGGAAAAGCGGGTGGCCAGCGCCCGGTCGCCGCCCGCAACCCAGCGGTTCAACACCTCCGCCGGCGCATCGTGCAACTCCCGCAAGCGGGCCGCCAGCGCCTCGGCGTCATCCGCCCGGAACCGGCCGCCGGATACGCCTTCCTCCACCAGCAGCGCGGTCCCGCCGCTGCCGGGAACCAGCACCGGCACGCCCGCCGCCATCGCTTCCAGAATCGCCAGCCCGAACGGCTCGCTCGGACACAGGTGCAGCAGCAGATCGGCAGCGGCCAGTTCTTCCGCCACCGCTTCGGTAAAGCCGAGGAAGTGGACGTTGGGATGCCGTTCGGCGGCGCGGGCGCGCAGCTTCTCCAAATCCCAGCCGGAACCGAGGATGCGGAACGACAGCGCGCCCAGTTTCGAATGGCGGTCGAGCGCGTCGAGCAGCAAATCCACCCGCTTGATCGGATCAATGCGCGACACGATCACGACGTTGCGCACGCCGGCGGACGCGAATGGAAGCCGGCGCGGCGCGCTCCGCACCCGCTCGTCGGTCAGGAAATTCTCGATCACCCAGATTTTGCCGGGCGCGGCCCCATTGGCGATCAACCGCTCGCGCACGAAGCCGGACACCGCCACCAGCTTCACAGCCGTGGGATTGAGCAGGCGCTTGCGGCCATAGCTCAGCCGCTCGTCGGTCCCGCCGTGCACCAGATGCAGATGAACGGATTTGCGCCGATACCAGACGTTCAGGGCCAGAAAGGCCAGCGAATGCACCACGCCGGTTGCGACGAACGCCAGCCGCCGATGCCGGGCCAGCCAGGGCCGCAGGCGTAAGGCAAATTCGCGGGGATTGGCGAACGGCTCGCCGGGAATGCCCAGCCGGGCGGCTTCGGCCAGCGCCGGCCCCGGCGGCGCCAGCAGCACCGGGTCGAAGCGGTCGCGCAGCCCTTGCAGAGTCGCCAGCGCCATCCGTTCGGTGCCGTACAGATTGCCGCTGTGCAAGGCGTAAACCAGAGGAATGGTCATAACAGTATTTTTGGACTTATTGGGTAAGCGTGGTTGAAATCAGGCGGTGGACGAGGGCGGCGCGGGCTTGCGCCTGAACCAGCGCCAGGCCCGACGCCAGCGCGAAGCCTTCTCCGCATCCGCGCCAGTCGCAGCGGTTTCAGGCGCTGATTGACCCCGGTCGAGATGCGCCTGGAGCAGTTGACGGGCGGCGGCTTCGCTATCCGCGTACTTCTGTACCGTAGCCGCGTAGTGGCCACCCTGGTAGACCTTCAGGCGGTTGACGATCACCCCGAAGACCCGGGGATCCGCTTTCTCCAGCAAACGGGCCGCCTGCTGGATTTCGTCCGGCCGGGTCAGCCGGGCGCTGACCAGCAGCAGCATGACATCGGCGTAACGGGCCAGAAACTCGGTATCGCCTGACAGCAACACCGGCGGCGTATCCAGCAGGATCACATCGTAGCGTTCCAGCAGGGGATCGAGGGTTGGCGGAAACCGGTCGTAAAATGGCAGGTGGCGTTGCACCGCCAGCCCGACCGGAATGCGGTCCGGCAGCAAGCCCTGGGCGGGGACGATGACCTGGTCCAGCGTGGCCGCGCCGTTCAACAAATCAATCAGACCCGGCGCCAGCGGCTTCGCCAGGTAACGCGGGTCAGGTTTCAGCGCGTTGGCCTCGACCGCGATCACCCGCAGACCATCGAGCGCGAATTCCCGGGCCAGGTCCAGCACCAGATCGGTGACGCCGCTGCCGGCCTTGACCGCCGTCAGCGCAATGCGGTGAGCGCCATGCTGGCGTTCCTCCCGGCTCAGCGCCAGCACCAGCCGCCGCATCTGATCGCCCCAGACCAGCCGGTTCCCCGCCTCCTGCTTATCGAGCAGGGCGGCGACCGGCGCGAAGCCGAGCAGGCGATGCACCTGGGCGGCGGTCTTGATGCGCTTGTCCAGCAGGTCCAGCCCAATCGGCACGATCAGACCCAGGCCAATCGCCGCCGCCAGCGCCAGCGCCACCAGCTTCTTCGGCCCGCCGCCAATGGGATAGTCGGGCGGCAACGCCGCCGACTGGATGCGCAGGAATCCCGGCGCATCGGCTTCCAGGGTCAGAAAATCAATGCGCTCGTTCAGCGCGTCCAACTGCGTGCGGATCCGCTTGAGGTCCTGGGCCAGCGCCAGACCCTCGTTGTAGTTGCCGATGAACCAACTGGCGCGTTCCTGGACTTTCTGCTGTTCCGCCGCCAGGGTCTGTTCGATCTGGCGGGCTTCGCGCACCGCCGTGCGCCGCTGCTCCAGCAACTGGTTGCGGGTATTCGTGGTCAGCGTCTCGGCGTAGACCCGGACATCTTCGTCCAGGTCCTTCAGCTTGCGTTCGGCCACGGCGCGCAATGGATGTTGCGGCGACAACCCGCTGATTTCGTTGAGCAGATCGCCCCGCTTGGCCCACAGGTGATACTTGAGGCTGTTGAGGCCGCTGTCGTTAGCCACGATTTGCGCGACCGCCGCATCCAGCGCTGTCTTCGATGCCTGCCCCTTGCCGGGATCGTAGGCGTCGAACGCCGCCTGCACTTCGGCCAGCTTGCGCCGGGCCGCGTTCAGCGCGACGCCGCTTTCCTGCAACAGGCGCTCGTAGGGATTGTTCTGGGCGCCTTCGTCGAAGGCGGCCACGCCCAGTTGCTCCCCCAGTTCGCCGCGGCGCCGGGCTTTTTCCCCGGCTTGCCCGGCGAGTTCGGTTTGGCGGGTCCGCAGGTCCGCCAGCCGTTCGTCGCTGCCGTACAAGTCCTCTTTCTTGACGGTCTCCAGGAAGACGCGCAGATAGGTATTGAGCGTTTCCGCCAACCCCACGGCCTGGCCGCCGCCGAGCGTCACGCCGATCAGATAGGTATTCTTGATGGCGCGGGCGCTGACCGCGGTCCGCAACCGCAAGGCCGCCCGGTGCTCGCTGACGCCCGGCGGCTGCCACATCGCCCGGTAATCGCCCAACTGGCGCAAGGCTTCCAGCGCGATGTCGTGCCGGTTGAGGTTGCGGACCTGCTGCTCGACGTATTGCAGGTATTGGGTGTTGGACTGGAATTCCAGTTCCTGGTCGCTCTTGAGCACCTTGGCGAAGCGGGGCGCGACGTAGATCGCCGCGTTCACTTCGTAGGCATAGCCCGGCGCCTTGTACCAGGCCAGCGGCGCTCCCACCGCCGCCACCATCAGCACGATGGCCAGCGCCAGCCACTTGCGCTCGCGCAGGCTGACCAGCGGCATGAACGCGCCGCTGGGCGGTAACGGTGGCGCCGGGGCTGGATCGCTCATTCGCCGATCGCGTTCGTTGCGATGGACTGCACGCTGAGCAGCAGGGCGAACGGGTTGATCTGGCTGAGCCAGTAACCCACCGTGGCGATGCCGCTGCGCGGTACGTAGACGATATCGCCTTCCTGGAGCGCCACGTTCAGGGTGCGATCCGGGGCCAGCACGTCATCCAGCGCGACTTCCTGGTTCAGGCCCTGACTGGGCCGGATCAGGTGAATTTTATCGGGATTGGCGCGAAGGCTCGGTCCGCCCGCCTGGCCCAGCGCGTCCAGGAAGGACATCTTCGGCGTCAGCCGGTAGACGCCGGGCTTGTTGACTTCGCCCAGGACGTACACGGTGGTGTCGAAGGCGTCGGGAATGTAGACGATATCGTTGCGCTTGAGCGGGATGTTCAGCGACAGATCGCCGTTGAGCAGCCGCTTCAGGTCCAGCCACAAAATCCGGTCGCCGCGCATGACCGCGCAGCGAGTCAAGACCTGTTCGGGGCGCATGATGGGGAAACCACCCGCCCGCGACAGCACCTCGATCAGCGTAGGATTGTCCTCGAAATGCACCACGCCCGGCCGCTCGACCCGCCCCAGCACCACCACCCGGTTGCTGGTGTATTCGTCAATGCGCACCGTGACGTAGATCGAAAGATAATAGGTGGACAGGGCGCGCTTGATCAGATCGGCGGCCTGATCGCGGTTGGTGTCGAGGATGTTGACCGTGCCGGCGAACGGCAGGGTGATGTTGCCGTCCGGCCCCACCGTATGCTGGCCCGACAGTTCGGGTCGCCCGGCGATGATGACGGTGATCTTGTCGCCCGGCCCGATCACATACTGCTTGGGCGCTTCGGACTCGAATTGCTGCACCAGCGCATCGCTCGAAAAGGTCGCCCGCTTTTCGGGAATCTCGAACTGCGCTGGCGCTTCCCGGATGCCGGGGTTCAAATCCGGCGCAACCGCCTTCGGCGCAGCGCAGCCCGCCAGCGCCAGCGCCAGCGCCAGCGTTGCAATCCGCTTCATTCAGACGCACGCCTTCTCAATTCAGCGGAGCCGGGCCAGCGCCGCCGCTTCATCGTCGAAAATCGGGAAAACCTGTTGCAGGCGGGTCAATTCGATCAGGGAGCGCACGGTGGGACTCAAATGCAGCAAGGCCACGTCGCCGCTCTTGGCGCGCGCCGCCTTGAACACCGACACCAGCACCGACAGACCGCTGGAATCCATGAAACCCACCTCGGCCAGATCCAGGATCAGCTTGCCGCTGCCCTGCTCGACCGTCACCAGCAGCTTCTGCCGGACCTCCGGCACGTCGGCCATCACCAGCCGCCCGGCCAGGGAAACGATATCAATGCCTTCGATATTGCGATGCGTCAAAATCATGGGAAGTGATCTCAGTAGTTCCGATATAAAAACCCGGGCGCGCGGCGTCTAGGCCGATTCCCCGGTTGCCAGCAACCGGCTCATGGACAGGGTGTTCACCCCATCGCGCGCCTCATACTCGACCGTATCCATGCAGCTCCTGATGATGAACAACCCCCGGCCACGCATGCTCCAGGTCTCGGGATCCTCCGGATCGGGCTCGACGAAGGCCGCCGCCGCCTCCAGTCGGCCCGGGGGCATGGGCTGGCCATGGTCCTGCACCCGCAGACCGAGGCGATCCGGGGCCAGTTCGAGTTCCACCCGGACCGGATGGCCCGGCTCGCCATGATAGGCGTGTTCGACCGCGTTGTTGACGGCTTCCACCATCGCCAGATTGATTTTGGCGATCTCGGCGGCGGGCAGCACCGGTTGGCACATGCCGTACAGCGCGCCGCTCAGCAGTTCGATGCATTCGGGCCGGCTCTCGATATCCAGGCCAATCGTTCGGGTCATGACTGCGGCTCGCGTTCCAGAATCAGCAAGGTGATATCGTCCTGATGGTTGTCGTCGCCCTTCCATTCCCGCAGGGCCTGGCCGACGCGCTCGGACACCACCGCAACCGGCAGATCGTCCGTCGCTTCCAGCAGTTCCGTCAGGCGCGCTTCAGAAAACAGTTCGCCCTGCGCGTTAACGCACTCGGTGATGCCGTCCGAGTACAGGAACAGCCGGTCGCCGGGTGCCAGATCGAAGGTGATGGCGTCGTATGCAAGGTCGGGCAACATGCCGACGGGAAAGCCGCTGCCTCCCACCAGCTCGGTGCGCCGGTCAGCGCAGTGTAGCCAGATCGGTCGGGGATGGCCGGCCTGGGTCAGCGTCACCCGCCCGGTTTGGCAGTCCAGATTACCGTAAATCAGGGTGAAATAGAGCAGCGGATCAATGCCGGACTGAAATCGCCGGTTCAGCTCCGCCACCACCTGTGGCGGCAGGGCAGCCTCGTCCTGGTCTGGATTCTGCCGGCGCAACCGTTGCTCCTCGGCGCCCTGCGCCAGCACCTGGTGCAGGGTGAAGGACAGCAGTGCCGCCGGCACGCCGTGGCCAGCCACGTCCAGTTGATAGAAACTCAACTGGCGCCCGTCGAGGGTGAAATAGTCGAACATGTCGCCCGCCACGAAGGCGCTGGGCTGGAACAGCCAGTCCACCGCTACGCCCGGCAGGCGCAGCGGCGCTGGCAACAGAGCTTTTTGCATGGCCGCCGCCGACTCCAGATCGTGGCGGATGGTGGCATACGCTTCGGACAGGGTATGGTTGATCTCGCTCAGGTGGCGGTTGCGCTCCTCCAGTTGCCATTCCAGCCGCAGGATGCGTTCCCCGGCGCGAATCCGCACCCGCAGTTCCTGGCGATGGACGGGCTTCACCAGAAAATCATCGGCCCCCGCCTCCATGCCCTCGACCAGGGACAGCTTGTCGTCGCGGCCGGTCAGCAGGATCAGGTAGACATACTTGGCGAATTCGGCGGCCCGCACCCGCCGGCACAGTTCCGGCCCGGTCAGACCCGGCATCATCCAGTCGCTGATGACGAAGCGGATATCCTGTCGTTGCAGGATCTCCCAGGCTTCCAGGCCATCGCCAGCCAGGATCACATCGTAATTCCAGCGGCCCAGCATCGCGGCGATGATTCGCAGCACGCTCGGATCATCGTCCACCACCAGAATCCGCATTCGTTCCTCGCTCATTCAGCGCAAGCTCCACCGTCTGGTTTGAAAACTGTATTTTAAAGCAATCGTGCTCCCGAATCAGGCCGATAGCATAGCGGTTGGGGCAGGACTGCCGAACCCTCCGCATTCCCAGGTGTCCGTTGTTCAGTCACCCTAAAAATCATAGCTTCTGCTGAAATGGAACAAACGACGACCGCCGCGCCATCCTTTCATCATCGCCTGGCGATCACCGGCATGAGTTGCGCCGGTTGCGTTGCCGCGGTAGAAACCGCCCTGCGCAGCGCGCCCGGCGTCGCCGAGGCCCAGGTCAATTTCGCCGACCGTACCGCCCAGATCACGGCCAATGTTCCAGCGGAAACGCTGATTCAGGCGGTGCGGGCGGCCGGCTATGACGCCGCCGAACTGCGCGACGAGGCCAGCGCCGAGGCCGAGCGCGAGGCCGCCGAACAGGCTCATTACCGGCGGCTGATTCGCAACACGGTGGTCGCCGGCGCGCTGGCCGCCCCGCTGATGGCGGCGGAAATGGCTGGCTGGCTGCCGGCGCTGGCGACGCCGAACGGACAGATGTTCTGGATCGCCGCCGGCCTGTTGACCCTGGCGGCGATGGTCTACAGCGGCGGCCACTTTTTCACCGGCGCCTGGCGGCAGTTTCGCCACCACAACGCCAACATGGACACCCTGATCGCGCTGGGCACCGGCTCCGCCTGGGTCTATTCCATGCTGGTGGCGCTGTTTCCCAGCAGCGTGCCGAGCCTGGCCCAGCACGCCTATTTCGAGGCGGCGGTCACCATCATCGCCCTGGTCAATCTCGGTTCCGCCCTGGAAAGCCGGGCCCGTGGCAAGACTTCCGCCGCTATCCGCCGCCTGCTCGGCCTGCAACCGAAAACCGCCCGGCTGGTCGAGGGCGATCAGGAACGCGATGTCCCGATCACCACCCTCGGCGTTGGCGCGCTGATCCGGGTGCGGCCCGGCGAGAAGATTCCGGTGGACGGCGCAATCGTCGCCGGTCAGTCCACCGTGGATGAAGCCATGCTCACCGGTGAACCGCTGCCGGTCGTCAAACAGGCCAGCGATCCGGTCACTGGCGGCACGGTCAATCAAACCGGCAGCTTCGTATTCCGCGCTACCCGGGTTGGCGCCGACACGGTGCTGGCCCACATCATCGCCAGCGTGCGCCAGGCGCAAAACAGCAAGCCGCCGATTGGCCGACTGGCCGACCGGGTTGCCGCCATCTTCGTGCCCTCGGTGCTGATCGTGGCCGTGCTCACCGCGCTGGCCTGGTTCAATTTCGGCCCGGAACCCCGCGCCGGCTTCATGCTGGTCACGACGCTGACCGTCCTGATCATCGCCTGTCCCTGTGCGCTGGGGCTGGCTACCCCGATCTCGATCATGGTTGGGGTCGGCAAGGCCGCCGAATACGGCATCCTGATCCGCGACGGGGCGGCCCTGCAACGGACCGGGCAACTCACGACCATCGTGCTGGACAAGACCGGCACCGTCACTACCGGCCGGCCTACGGTGACCGCCGTGCTCGCCGCGCCTGGTTTTGACGAGGCTGAGGTGTTCCGGCTGGCGGCGGGGCTGGAGGCCGGTTCCGAGCATCCGCTGGCCCGGGCGATTCTTGACGCAGCCCACGAACGCGGGCTGGCCATTCCCGCCGTGGAACGGTTCGCGGCCATTGCCGGTCACGGCGCGAGTGGCGTGGTTGAGGGGCGGGCGCTGCTGGCCGGCAACCGCCGCCTGCTGGAGGAACAGGGGATTGACGCCGCGCCGCTGCGCGCCGACGCGGAACGCCTGGCCGCCCAGGGCCAGACGCCGGTGTTCGTGGCGGTGGACGGCCAGCCCGCCGGTATCCTGGCCATCGCCGATCCGCTCAAACCCGACTCCATCGCCGCCATCGCCCGCCTGCGGGAACTGGGTCTTCAGGTGGCGCTGCTGACCGGCGACCACGCCGCCACGGCCCGCGCGATTGCCGAACAGGTCGGCATCGAAACCGTATTCGCGGAAGTTCTCCCCACCGCCAAGGCCGAGGTGATCGCCGGACTGCAAGCTGAGGGCGCAGTGGTGGGCATGGTCGGCGATGGCATCAATGACGCCCCAGCCCTGGCCCGGGCCGACGTCGGTCTGGCGATGGGGACCGGCACGGACATCGCCATCGAAAGCGCCGGCATCACTCTGGCGCGCGGCTCTCTGCATGGCATCGCCGACGCTATCGCCATTTCCCGCGCCACGCTGGGCAACATTCGGCAGAATCTGGTCGGCGCTTTCCTTTATAATACTCTGGGAATTCCGCTCGCGGCGGGCGCGCTCTACCCGGCGACCGGACTGTTGCTCGACCCGATGCTGGCGGGCGCGGCCATGGCGCTGTCGTCCTTCACCGTCGTCAGCAACGCCAACCGGCTGCGTGGGTTTCGGCCCCAGGAGAAGTCCTCATGACCACACTGTTCGTCAACCTCGCCGGACTGGGCCTGATCGGTCTGATCGTCTGGTGGTTCTGGATCGCCCGTTCATGAAGAAACCGTTGCCTCTCCCCAAAACCTCGCTGCTGGGCCGGATTGGGCTGGCTCTGACCTCCGTCCTGGCGATCGTGGCCGGGTTCGCCGTCGCCTCCGTGCTGTTCACCGTCCTGCTGGTCGTTGGGCTGGCGTTCGGCGGCTGGCTGTGGTGGCAATTCCGCCGGCTGGCGCGGCAGGCGCGCAAAGCCCACCCCGGGTTTATCGAAGGCGAATACACGGTGGTCTCTGACCCGCCCGTGCTGGAACACCAGCCGGCGCCAGTCGCTAAGCCACGCCAGCGGTCGCGCCGCACTCCGTGAACGCCGCCGCCATTTCCAACCCTGCGACTGACATCGCGGCGCGGCAAATCCGCACCGAACAAGTACGGCTGCTGTACCAACAGGCCCCGCTGGGGGTGGTCGCCAATCTGTTCGTTGCTCCGATCCTGGTGCTGGTCCTGTGGGATACGTTGCCACGAACGGTTTTAGCGATCTGGTTTCTGGCGCTGGCTGCCACCACCCTGGTTCGTGTGGCCTTGACCGCCGCCTTCCAGCGCCGCCCCGATCCGGATGCCGACGCCGAACGCTGGGTCAGTCGCTACACCTGGGCCTGCGCCGCCAACGGTGCCTGCTGGGGCGGTTGCGTCATCCTGCTGGCCCTGTCGCCGTCACCGGTCTATGACGCCTTCATCGCCCTGATCCTGGGCGGCGTCCTGATGGGTAGCGCGCTGACCCTGAGTCCGGTGTTGAGCGCCTATGTGGCCTATGCCCTGCCCGTCGGTTTGCCACCGGTGCTTTGGCTGCTGCTGCGGGACGATCCGGTGCGCGTCGCTATGGGCGCCGCCGCTATTTTCTATCTCCTGTTGGTGCTGGGCACCGCCTGGTACTTTCACCGAACGCTTGCCGGCTCGCTGCGGCTGGCGGCGGAAAACCTGAGCCTGGCCCAGTCGTTCGCCAGGGCCAAGGAAGAGACCGAGGCTACCAATCGGCAACTGGCCGATCAGCAGGCCGCTTTGCGCGACAGCGTGGCAGCGATGCGGGAACTTTACCAGGTGATTTCGACCCCGCGCCGCCGCGCCAGCGACCGAATCCAGGCCCTGCTGGCGATGGGTTGCCAGCGTTTCGGCATGGCCATCGGCATGCTGTGTCATATGGACGGCGAGCGTCAGGAAGTCGTTCAAAGCATCACCCCGGGCGGCGAACTCCCTCCGGGCGAGGTTTTGAATCTGGCCGATGCCTACTGCCGCGACACCCTGCGCGCCGGGACGTTCCTGGGCTTCGAACATGCCTCGACCGGCCCCTGGCGCCAGCATCCCTGCTATCAGAAGTTCGGTCTGGAGACCTATCTCGGCGTTCCAGTTCGGGTCAGCGATCAGGTGTATGGGACGCTGAGCTTCTCCAACTTCACCCCACGGAGCGCGCCGTTCACCCCTGTGGATCGCGAACTGATCCAGCTCATGGCCCAGTGGGTTGGCGGCGTGTTGGAGCAGGAACGCATGGCTGAGGCCGCACAGCGCCAGCAAACTCTGCTGGCCCACGCCTCCCGCCTCAACATCCTGGGCGAAATGGCGTCCGGCCTGGTCCACGAGATCAACCAGCCCATCATCGCCATCAACCTGTACGCCGAAGCTGGCTTGACTCGGGTGCGCAACAACGCGCTGGGGCCGGCCGAGGCGCGGGAAACCCTGGAAAAAATCACCGCCCAGACCGCCCGTCGATGACCTCTTCGAGGACATCACGGATTTCCTGAATCTGGAAGCCCGTCGCCATCAGGTTGATCTCGGCTACGACATCGCGCGGGAGTTGCCGCGAGTGCAGGCTGACGCCCTGCAGGTGCAACAGGTGATTCTCAACCTGGTCCGCAACGCCCTGGATGCCATGAACGCTGGCACTGGCGCTGGCGCTGGCGAACCCCACGCTGTGGTGATTTCCGCCCGCGCCGAGTTGAAGCAAGTCGAAATCGCGGTCCAGGATTCCGGGCCGGGCCTGCCGCCGGAGGCGCGGGATCAAGTGCTGCGTCCCTTTTTTACCACCAAGCCCGACGGACTCGGCCTGGGGCTGTCCATCAGCCAGTCCATCGTCGAGGCGCATGGCGGCCGGTTGTGGGCCACGCCCAACGCCGGTCGCGGCGTCACCTTCCACTTCACCCTGCCCGTCGCCGCCCCCGCCGCCACTCCCGAACCCGTGGCCGAGGCGCTGTCCCTGGATGCGGCCTAGGTTGGCGTGGCGCGCATGGCCGATTCCGGATTTGTTCCCCCGGCCGACGCCGTCCACCGCCCACCGCCACTCCCGCCCCCCCCCGGGCGGAAAGCAGGCCGAGGCTG
>JAGTSD010000149.1 GCA_018262135.1 Pseudomonadota bacterium
AGAAGTACGGCAAAACGATCTGAACAAACAGAGGTTGGGGGAACAAGGGGCCGCCGCGGGCCGCAAGACCGGGCGGCCTCATTCGTTTGGGTGGGCTCAGGCGTTAAGGTCGGGAATGAGCTTGCTTTCCAGATGCGCGATCATGTCCTTGAGCAGGAGCTTGCGCTTTTTCAACCGTTTCAGTTCCAGTTCGTCGACCAGGGGATCCTTGGCGAGGCGGGCGATGACGTCATCCAGGTCGCGGTGCTCGACGCGCAGTTCGACGAGCCGGTGCTTGTAGTGTTCGATGTCACGGGTCTCCATAGTGGGGTTCTCCGGGGAAGAGCGGTCAGTGCGGGCTGGCGGGCCGGGATCGGGGCGCCGCGCCACGGTTTGAGCAACAACAATAGCGAGGGAGTCTAGTCCCCTGGCCGGTGTCCGGCAAGGTATCCATCTGGCGCAATCGGGCTGGTTTCGGCTAAAGTCAGCCGCCCGCGCGAGGGGTTCCCAGGGGATGACGATGACGGCGGTGGTCAGGAAACAGCAGATCAACTTCAACAAGCTCCAGAAGCGCCTGCGGCGGAACGTGGGCCGCGCCATTCAGGATTTCAATATGATCGAGGACGGCGACCGGGTGATGGTCTGCCTGTCCGGTGGCAAGGATTCCTTCGTCCTGCTCGACATCCTGCGCAATTTGCAGGCGCGGGCGCCGGTGCGGTTCGAACTGGTGGCAGTCAATCTCGATCAGAAGCAGCCCGGTTTTCCCGAGCCCGTGCTGCCGGATTATCTGCGCAGCATCGGTATCCCTTTTTATATCATCGAGCAGGATACCTACCGCATCGTCCAGCGGGTGATTCCCGCCGGCAAGACGACCTGCGGGCTGTGTTCGCGATTGCGGCGCGGGATTCTCTACACCTTCGCCGCCGAGCACGGCATGACCAAAATTGCGCTGGGTCATCACCGCGATGACATTCTGGAAACTCTGTTTCTGAATCTGTTTCACGGCGGCAAGCTCAAGGCCATGCCGCCGAAGCTGCTCAGCGACGATGGCCGGCACGTGGTGATTCGTCCGCTGGCCTACTGCCGGGAACGCGATCTGGCCGCCTATGCCGAGGCCCGGCAATTCCCGATTATTCCCTGCAACCTGTGCGGCTCGCAGCCGAACCTGCAACGCCAGGCGATCAAGGCGATGCTGCGACAATGGGAAAAGCAGTTTCCGGGACGGGTGGAGAATATCTTCGCCGCGCTCCACAACGTGGCGCCCTCGCATCTGGCCGATGCCCGGCTGTTCGATTTCGCCGGACTGGGTTCCCGCACCGGCGGCCCGGCGCCGGCCTGGCTGCCCGGTGGCGGCGAGGATGCGGAAAACGACGCGGATGAGGATGAGATCAGCGAACCGGTTGAGGTCGTGCCGCCGGCGGAGATCAGGGTACCCCTTCCGATCGTGCGGCGGGTTTGACGCTGTTTGAAATTCGCTGCTATCGTTGCCCCTTCCCACATTTTGCCAGGAGGATGTCACCGTATGAAAAAGCAACTGTTGACCTTGGTCGCGGCGGTCGGTTTGGCGCTGGGCGGCGGGCTGGCCCAGGCGGCGGATACGGTCAAGATCGGCCTGATGGCGCCGCTGACCGGTTCGTGGGCCAGCGAAGGGCAGGGGATGAAGAAGATCGTCGACCTGCTGGCCGAGCAGCAGAACGCCAAGGGCGGCGTGCTGGGCAAGAAGATCGAGGTCGTGACCGAGGACGACGGCGGCGATCCGCGTACCGCTTCGCTGGCCGCGCAACGGTTGACCACCAAGGGCGTGGCGGTGGTGGTCGGCACCTACGGTTCTGCCGTGACCGAAGCCAGCCAGAACATTTACGACGAGGCCGGCATTCCCCAGATCGCCAACGGTTCGACTGCGATCCGCCTGACCGAGAAGGGTTTCAAGAAATTCTTCCGCACCGCGCCGCGCGATGACGAGCAGGGCCGCATGGCGGCGCAGACCATCGAAAAGCTGGGCTTCAAGAAGGTCGCCATCCTGCACGACAGCAGCGCCTACGCCAAGGGGTTGGCGGATGAGACCAACGCCCTGCTGAAGAAGAAGGGTACGGCGGTGGTGTTCTTCGACGCGCTGACGCCCAAAGAAAGCGACTACACCGCCATCCTGACCAAGCTGAAGGGTGCTGGCCCCGACGTGGTGCTGTTCACCGGCTATTATCCAGAAGCCGGCCTGCTGCTGAAGCAGAAGAAGGGCATGAACTGGAATGTGCCGTTCATCGGCGGCGACGCCACCAACAATGTTGATCTGGTCAAGATCGCCGGCAAGGCCGCCGAGGGTTACTACTTCCTCAGCCCGCCGCAGCCGCAGGACCTGGATACGCCGGAGGCCAAGGCGTTCCTGGCTGATTTTCAGAAGAAACATAACGAATTGCCGCCCTCGATCTGGGCGGTGCTGGCCGGCGACGGGTTCCGGGTGATGGTGGCGGGCATCGCGGGCGCCAAGTCCACCGATGGCGCCAAAATCGCTGACTACCTGCGCAAGGACCTGAAGAATTTCTCGGGTCTGAGCGGCCCCATCGCCTTCGACGCCAAGGGTGACCGCGAGGGCGAGGTGTACCGGGTCTACAAGGTGGATGCCGACGGCAAGTTCGTGATGCAGAAACTGTAAGAGTCTGTCCAAAAACTGCTCTCTCAAAATCAAAGCCTTATTGATGTGGGAGCCCGCTTGCGGGCGATTTGGCGGATCATCGCCGGCAAGCCGGCTTCCACAATCAACAAGTTAGTTTTTAGACAGCTTCTAAGGCAGCCAGGCGGCTTTCTCCCCTGCCGGAGGGAACCGCCGCAACCACCAAGCGGGGCGACCATGCTGACTTACAAGGCGATGTACAAATTTGTGGAGGGTGGGGTTCACGCCGAGGTGCTCGATTTTCCGGGTGTCATCACGTGCGCTGAAAATCTGCCGGAAGCCAGGCGGCTGTTGGCAAGCGCCTTGGTGGATATGGCGGAGACTGCTCTGTTGTTGGGGGAATCCTTGCCGCGCCCAGATTGGAGTCTGACCCATCCTGAGTCGGATATTGAGGAACCCATTTATTTACTGTTAACAGCGGCTTCCCGTATCAGCGTGATGCCAGAGCAAGCGGTTGCCGCATGAAACGGCGGGATCTCTTGCTTCATCTGCGCCAGCAGGGTTGTCAGTTATTGCGGGAAGGCGGCGAACACTCCATTTGGGAAAATCCTTCCAATCATCGTCGTACCGCCATTCCCCGCCATCGTGAGATCGCCGATTTCACGGCGGCCAACATTTGCCGGCAACTCGGTGTTCCTCTCCCTCCAGCCTGAATCGCGGCAACCTCATGGAAGAATTCCTCCAGCAACTCACCAACGGCCTCGCCGTCGGCGGTATCTACGCCCTGATCGCTCTGGGCTACACCATGGTTTATGGCGTGCTCAAGCTGATCAACTTCGCCCATGGCGACCTGTTTACCTATGGCGCTTATCTCGGCCTGACCCTGCTAACCTCGCTGGCGCTGACCGACCGGGTCGGGTTCGCCGTGGGCGTGCTGGTGCTGGTGCTGATGGTGATGGGCCTGGTGGCGATTCTGGGCGCAATTCTGGAACGGGCCGCCTATCGCCCCCTGCGCGAATCGCCGCGCCTGTCGGCGGTGGTGTCGGCGCTGGGCGCTTCGATCTTTTTGCAAAACACCCTGATGCTGGTTTACGGCGCACAAATCCAGGTCTATCCAGACGGGATCCTGCCCGCCGCGACCCTCGACTTTTTCGGCCTGTATGTCCCCCTGATGCGGGTGCTGATCGTGCTGGCGTCGGTGGCGATGATGGTCGCCCTGTACCTGTTCATCCAGAAAACCCGAATCGGAACCGCCATCCGCGCGGCGGCGATTGACCAGGGCGCGGCGCGGCTGATGGGCATTGACGTGAACCGGGTGATCCTGCTGGTGTTTCTGCTGGGGCCGGCGCTGGGCGGCGCGGCGGGGCTGATGGTCGGCCTGTACTACGGTCAGGTCAATTTCACCATGGGCTGGGTTTACGGGATGAAGGCGTTCACCGCCGCGATTCTCGGCGGCATCGGCAACATCCCCGGCGCGATGGTGGGCGGCCTGCTGCTGGGCGTGATCGAGGCGCTGGGCGCGGCCTACATCTCCATCGCCTGGAAAGATGCCATCGCATTTTGCGTGCTGATCCTGATTCTGATCGTCCGGCCCACCGGGCTACTGGGCGAGCGGGTGGCGGACAAGATCTAAGAGCGAAAGTCCAAGGGTATGAACCGTTTCAAGCCATTCCTTATTGCTCTGGTTGCTGGTCTGCTGCCGTTTGCGCCGCTGTTTCTGAACACCTATCAGGTGGATGTGCTCAACAGCATCGGTCTGTACGCGCTGCTGGCGCTGAGCCTCAACCTGATCCTGGGCGAGGCCGGGCTGTTTAACATGGGCCACGCCGCGTTCTACGCGATGGGGGCCTATACCGCCGCCATCCTCAACACTCGCTATCAGATTCCGATTTTGTGGACCTTGCCGCTGAGCGGGCTGGCTGCCGGGCTGTTCGCGCTGGCGGTGGCGCGACCCGTCGTCCATCTGCGCGGCGATTACCTGTTGATCGTTACCATCGGCGTCGGCGAGATCGTCCGTATCGCTTTGGTCAACGACGTGTTCGGCATCACCGGCGGCGCGAATGGCATTTTCGGCATCAGCCGCCCCCGGCTGTTCGGCTGGGTCATCCGCCGGCCCGAAGAATTTTTCTATCTGATCTGGGGCTTTGTTGCGCTGACCATTTTCCTGTTCCTGCGGCTCAAGCAATCGCGGTTCGGGCGGGCGCTCAATTACTTGCGCGAGGATGAAGTGGCGGCGGAGGGCAGCGGGATCAACACCGATTATTACAAGCTGGCGGCGTTCGGGTTGGGTGCGGCCTGGGCGGGCATGGCCGGTACGCTATTCGCCGCCAAGATGACCATCATCTCGCCGGAATCGTTCAGCTTCTGGGAATCGGTGGTGCTGTTCATGATCGTGATTCTCGGCGGAGCGGGCAGCATCCCCGGTGTACTGCTGGCAGCGTTCCTGGTGGTGGGTCTACCGGAACTGTTCCGCGAATTCGCCAGCGCCCGGATGCTGGTGTTCGGGCTGGTGATGATGGTGATGATGGTGGTCCGCCCGCAGGGCTTGTTGCCGGCGCGGGGCCAACGCTTTTCGCTGGCTACGCTGATGAGGGAGACGGTGCGGTGAGCGGCGCGCTTTTCCATGATCCGGGGATTTAATCGAGCGGCCGCTGAGCGCCCTACTGCTGCTCGGCGCCGCGCCGCTGGACGCCCTGGCCCGCATCAAGCTCACCACCCTGCCAGTGCGCGAGCGGGTGGAAATCCAGCTCGATCATCCCCAACTCGCCCTGGTCGAGGAGGAGCGCATCGTTCCTCTGGTCAAGGGCGTCAACCAGGTGGATTTCTCCTGGGCCAACACCCGCATTGATCCCGATACCCTGGTATTGCGCATCCTGCCGCCGCCCGCCGATCAACCGCTGGACGCCAAGGTGCTGTCGGTCAGCTATCCGCCCAATGAGAATGCCCTGGTCTGGGCGGTTGCCGCCAGCACCTCCGGGGCGGCGCGGGTGCGCATCAGCTACGTCCTGGGCAGGCTAAGCAAGGATTTCCATTACCGCGCCGTGGCCGACCACGACGAGAAGGCGCTGAATCTGGCGCAATACCTGCGGGTGAACAACAACGCCAACGAAGCCTACGACGCCGCCGAGTTTTGGGCTGGCGTCGGCGACCGTTTCGGCAAGCCGCTGGGCCTGAACGAGACCAAGGAAGTGCAACTGGGCCGTTTCGCCGCCGTGCCAGTGCGCAAGACCTACACCACCCATCCCGTGGAGTTCGGCTATCTCGATCGCGCCCAGGACAAGCTCAACGTGCCGATGCACTACGTGTTCAAGAACGCTGGCGGCGAACTGGGCAAAGAGCCGCTGCCGGAAGGCAAGGCCCGCATCTTTCAGGAAGACGGCAAGGGCGGTACGGCGTTTTTGGGCGAAGATCGCGGCAAGTTCACCCCACCCGACGACGAACTCAAGCTGTATCTGGGCCTGGCCCGCGACATCGCCGTGCGGCGCACGGTGGACCGCAATGAACGCCAGCGCATCGCCGGCAATCTGTACCGCTACGACGTGACTCTGAAATACGAGATCGAAAACTTCAAGGATGCGCCGGTCACGCTGGATATTGCCGAAAGCGTTCGCCAGATCCGCGATCAGATTCGCGGCGACAGTGGCCGCGACCCGGAATGGCAACTCGGCGACGGCAGCCTGCGCACCCCCGATCCCGAAAAGAGCGACGCCGACAAGTTGCTGTTTCACGTTGATCTGCCAGCCCGCGCCGCCGACGGCCAGGCCAAAAAGCAGATTCACACCCTGCGGCTGAACCTGAACAACGAATGGTGAGCGCCATGACTCCTAATTTGACCGTTCGTTTTTTGCTCTGCCTGTTCGGGTTGCTGCTGCCGCTGGCGCTGCTGGCCCGCAACGTGGATCTCGCCACTGTGCCCACCCGGAGCACGGTGCAACTGACCATCTACAACTCCGAAGATTTGACCCTGGTCCGGGAAACGCGGGTGGTGACCTTCAAGCAGGGCGTCAATCCCCTGCAATTCTCCTGGGCCAACACCCTGATTGACCCGACCTCGGTGGAGCTGAAATTCCGCGAACCGAAAACCGGCCTGGAAGTGCTCGACACCACCTTCCCGCACGACAAGCCGCAGATGCTGTATTGGAACGTGCAAAGCGACGCCAACCGCGAGGCGACCATCGAAATCAGTTACTTCACTTCCGGTATTTCGTGGGCGGCGGACTATGTCGCTATCGCCGATGCTGAGGAAAAGACGTTGCGGTTGGAAAGCTTCGTGCGGGTCAACAATCGCTCCGGCGAGGACTACGAAAATGCTCAGGTGCGGCTGGTGGTGGGCACGATCAATCTGGTCGAGAAAATCGCCGAACTGGCGAAAGTGCCGGTCGGGCAGGTGGAGGAACTCAAGCGGGAAGAATACCGGGATCTGCGCCAGAAAGCCGCCCGCAAGATGATGGCGCCCGCCGCGCCCGCGCCCATGGTGGCCATGGACATGGCGGCGGGGGCGATGCAAGAGATGGAAGCGCCCAAGGAAATCATCAAGGAAGGGCTGAGCGAGTACTTTATCTACACCATCGAAGGGACGGAAACCGTGCCCAATGGCTGGGCCAAGCGCCTGCGCAGCTTTGAAGCGGTGGGTTTGCCGATGACGGTCGAGTACCGCTACCGACCGCGCGAGTATGGCGATCAGTTGACGCGGCTTTATCTGTTGCGCAACGACACCGCCTCCAAATTGGGAACTACGCCATTGCCGGACGGGATGTTGCGGGTATTCCGCGCCAACGGCCGCGACGCCTTGAGCTATCTGGCCACCCAGAATCTGAAATACGTGCCTATCGGCGACAAGATCGAACTGAATCTCGGTCCCGATCCAGCGGTGGTGTTCGAGCTGCTCAAGCAGAAGGTCTACCGCGACAACCTGTGGTTCCAGATCAAGGGCGGCAATCTCTATCGCAAGCTGGGCGAGGAAGGGTTCAAGCTGGAACTGGACAGCCAGGTGGCTGGCTGGGACGAGCATACAGTGTACCGGCAGAAAATCCGCAACTACACCCGCAAGCCCATCCACGTGCAAATCCGCCGCGAGTACCCGGGCGATATCGTGTTCCGCAGCCGGCTGAATCCGACCCTGCACGATTTTCAGACCGTGCAATTCGAGACCGACATCCCCGCCGGCGACAAGGCAGAACTGGATTACGAAGTCATCGCCCGGCTGGGCTACAACCAGAAGCAGAACCGGGTGGAATTGCAGGCCGGGGAGGTGAGCCGTTGACATGACCCCGCTGGCGAAAATCTTTCTGGCCCTCGGCAGCATCGGGATGTTGCTGGCGGTGGCGCTGGGCGCGTTCGGCGCGCACACCCTGAAAAAGACGCTGGCCCCCGAACTCATGGCGGTGTACGAAACCGCCGTGAACTATCATGTTGTTCATGCCTTGGGACTGCTGGCGGTCGGCCTGCTGGCGTTGCATCTTCCCGATTCGGGAACGCTGCGCCGGGCGGGCATCCTGATGCTCGTCGGCCTGCTGTTGTTCTCGGGCAGCCTGTACGCCCTGAGCCTGAGCGGCATTCGCGGGCTGGGAGCCATCACTCCCGTGGGCGGCGTGGCCTTGCTGGCAGCCTGGCTGCTGTTGGCGGTTGCGGTCGTCCGGGCGGATTAAGCCAGGCGTCGGGCGTAAAAATCAGCTTTGGACAGAGAGGACATTGTGGAAAAGTTTTACGCCTTGGGATTCGATGTTTACGGCACGCTGGTGGACCCGCTGGCGATGGCCGAGCCGCTGCGGGCGCTGGTCGGCGAACAGGCCGACCGGTTCGCCGAGCTGTGGCGGAGCAAACAACTGGAGTATTCATTCCGGCGCGGCCTGATGCGGCGCTACGTTGACTTCGACGCCTGCACCCGGCAGGCGCTGCGCTTCACCCAGCAGACCTTGCGCTGCGAATTGCCGGAATCCGACCGGGACCGGCTGTTGGAAGCCTATTTGTACCTGCCGCTATTCCCGGAGGTCGCCGCCAGCCTGACCGCGCTCAAGGCGCAAGGTCACCGGCTCGTGGCCTTTTCGAACGGGGTGGAAGCCAGCATTCGGGCGCTGCTGGCCAACGCCGGCGTGTTGCCCTACCTCGAAGACGTGGTCAGCGTGGACGACCTGCGCACCTTCAAGCCCGATCCGGCGGTCTACGAATATCTGGTGCGGCGCACCGGCCGCGCGCCCGCCGAAACCTGGCTGGTGTCCAGCAACGCCTGGGACGTGATCGGGGCCAAAGCCACCGGCCTGCGCGCTGTTTGGGTCAAGCGTCACGTGGAAACGGTGTTCGATCCCTGGGAGGTCGAGCCGGACCTGGTGGTCAGCGGGCTCGATGAACTGGCAGCGGGGTTCGCCCGCCCGCCGGGATGAAGTGGGGAATGGGAGACCCAGACTCCCCTCTCCCCTTGAGGGAGAGGGGCGGGGAGTGAGGGGGGAAACCCCGCGTCAGGTAATGAACGGCACCAGGATCAGCGAAACGACGGACAACAGCTTGATCAGGATGTTCATGGCGGGACCGCTGGTGTCCTTGAACGGGTCGCCCACGGTGTCGCCGATGACCGCCGCCGCGTGGGCGTCGCCGCCCTTGCGCTCGCCCTTGAGCGCGCCACCTTCGATGGCTTTCTTGGCGTTGTCCCAGGCACCGCCGGCATTGGCCATCAACAGCGCCATGACCACGCCGGTGAGCATCGACCCGAGCAGCAGGCCACCCAGCGCAATGGGTCCCAGGAAGAAGCCGACGATCACCGGCGCCAGCACGGCCATCATCCCCGGCGCGACCATTTCGCGCAGCGCCGCGTCGGTCGAGATCGTCACGCAGCGGGCGGTATCGGGCTTGGCGGTGCCTTGCAGCAGGCCGGGAATTTCGCGGAATTGACGGCGGATTTCCGTGACCATTTCCATCGCCGCCCGGCCCACCGCGCTCATGGTCATGGCGGCGGCCAGGATCACCACCATGCCGCCCAGCAGCACCCCAATCACTACCCGGGGATCGGTGATGTCCATCGGCAGCGGATGGCCGACCGCCAGTTCGACCGATTCCTTGTAGGCGACGAACAGCGCCAGTGCGGTCAGCGCCGCCGAACCGATGGCGAAGCCCTTGCCGGTGGCGGCGGTGGTGTTGCCGATGGCGTCGAGATGATCGGTGATGGCGCGGACTTCAGGCGGCTGGTGCGACATTTCGGCGATGCCGCCGGCGTTGTCGGAAATCGGCCCGGAGGCGTCAATGGTCATGGTCACGCCGGCGGTG
>JAGTSD010000150.1 GCA_018262135.1 Pseudomonadota bacterium
TGCGCAGGGCGTTGACGCCATCGGCGACGACCTTGAGCGCATCTATATCCAGCCCGGAGTCGGTTTCGTCCAGCACCGCGAAGTGCGGTTGCAGCACCGCCATCTGAAATACTTCGTTGCGCTTCTTCTCACCGCCGGAGAAGCCTTCGTTGACGGAGCGCTTCAGCATGGATTCGTCCATCTTGACCAGTTCCATGCGCTCGTGGACTAGTTCCCAGAAGTCCATCGCGTCCACCGGCGGCTCGCCGCGATACTTGCGGGTGGCGTTGACTGCCGCCTTGAGGAAATAGAGATTGGCGACGCCGGGGATTTCCACCGGATACTGGAACGCCAGGAACAGGCCTTCGCAGGCGCGGGTTTCCGGGTCCATCTCCAGCAGATTTTTACCGTCGAAACGGATTTCGCCCTCGGTGACGACATAGCCCTCGCGGCCGGCGATCACGTTCGCCAGCGTGCTCTTGCCGGAGCCGTTCGGCCCCATGATGGCGTGGACTTCGCCCGGATGGACGACGAGGTCGATGCCGTTGAGAATTTCCCGGCCCTCGACCGTGACGTGCAAATTGCGGATTTCCAGCATTTTCTCAATATCCTGAATTAGTTGGCTTTACCTTTACCCAACACTGCCTTCCAGCTTCAACTCAATCAGCTTTTGCGCCTCGACGGCGAACTCCATTGGCAATTCCTTAAACACTTCCTTGCAGAAGCCGTTGACGATCAGGCTGACCGCATCCTCCGTGCTGATGCCGCGCTGCTGGCAATAGAAAAGCTGGTCCTCGCTGATCTTGGAGGTGCTGGCCTCGTGCTCGACTTGAGCCGTGGGATTCTGCACGTCAATGTAGGGGAAGGTGTGCGCGCCGCAGCGGTCGCCCATCAGCAGCGAGTCGCATTGCGAATGATTGCGGGCGTTCTCGGCGGTCGGCAGGATTTTCACCAGACCCCGGTAGGCGTTCTGGCCCTGACCGGCGGAAATGCCCTTGGAGACGATGGTGCTGCGAGTATTCTTGCCGATGTGGATCATCTTGGTGCCGGTATCGGCCTGCTGGTAATCGCGGGTCAGGGCGACCGAGTAGAACTCGCCCACCGCATTCTCGCCGCGCAACACGCAACTGGGATATTTCCAGGTGATCGCCGAACCGGTTTCGACCTGGGTCCAGGAAATCTTGGAATTCCGGCCCTTGCATAGCCCACGCTTGGTCACGAAGTTGTAAATGCCGCCCTTGCCCTCGGCGTCGCCCGGATACCAGTTCTGCACCGTGGAGTATTTGATCGTGGCGTTGTCCAGCGCGATCAGTTCAACGACTGCCGCATGAAGTTGATTTTCGTCACGCTGAGGAGCGGTGCAGCCTTCTAAATATGATACATACGAATCATTATCGGCGATAATCAGCGTCCGCTCGAACTGCCCGGTGTTGCTGGCGTTGATGCGGAAATAGGTGGACAACTCCATCGGGCAGCGCACGCCCGGCGGGATATAAACAAAGGAGCCGTCGGAGAACACCGCCGAATTCAGGGTGGCGTAGTAGTTGTCGCGGTAGGGCACCACCGTGCCCAGATATTGGCGCACCAGTTCGGGATGCTCGCGCACCGCCTCGGAGAACGAGCAGAAAATGATGCCCTTTTCCGCCAGCTTGCCCTTGTAGCTGGTCGCCACCGACACGGAATCAAACACCGCATCCACCGCCACGCCGGCCAGGATGGCCTGCTCCGCCAGCGGGATACCGAGCTTTTCATAGGTGCGGCGCAGTTCCGGGTCGATCTCGTCCAGGCTCTTGGGGCCATCGCCTTTTTGCTTCGGCGCGGCGTAGTAGGAGATCGCCTGATAATCAATCGGCGGATAGTGGACCCGCGCCCATTCCGGCTGTTTCATGGTCAGCCAGTGGCGGAACGCTTGCAGCCGCCACTCCAGCAGCCAGTCTGGCTCCTGTTTCTTGGCCGAGATCAGCCCGATGACATCCTCATTCAGCCCCGGCGGCACGGTGTCCTGTTCGATGTCGGTCACGAAGCCGTATTTGTAATCACTACTGGCAAGACGTTCGAGAGTTTGGGTACTGTCGGTCATGGGACGGGATTCCTGTGGCGGAATGGACGGCTCAGACGAGGGAGCTGGTGGCGTTGATGGCCATGACCCGGTGCGGCGCATGGAAGCGTACCGGTCGGGGCGGATCGGGACGGCTCATCTCCAGCAGACTGATGCTTTGCAGCGCGGCGTAAATGGCCTGGTTGATGCGCGGCCAGTGACCGCTGACCTCGCAATGTTCCAGGCGCGAACAGCCGTCGTGGTTTTCTCCGCTACACTCGGTAATGGCCAGGGGGCCTTCCAGCGCGCCGATGATATCGGCGGCGGAAATTTCCGCCGGCAGCCGCGCCAGACTGTAACCACCCTGCACGCCGCGCTGCGAGATCAGCAGACCGGCCCGCGCCAGCGCCTTCAGGATCTTGCTGACCATCGGTAGCGGCAATCGGCGCTGCTGGGCCAGAGCGGCAGCGCTGCGCGGTTGGCCCTCGGCCTGAGCCAGGCAGGTCATCAACAAGATGCCGTAATCGGCTTCCCGGGTGATGCGAATCATGGACGCTCCGCGTGATGAGTTTAATCGGTACCGGATTAGTACTATTTATGAATAGAATAGTTCCAAACGCGGCGGTTGCCAAGAGGGAAACCGTGGTTCGACGCGCTTGCTGCCGGCTGGCCCGAATGATGGAGCGACAGATTACCGGGTTGCGTCTCGATGCTGTCCCCTGCCCCGCCCATTCCCAGTAAGAGAGAAAGCGAATCGTGTTACGGTAATGATGTCCATACACCAGCGATCATGCCAGCCATACTCGAGTCAGTGAGCCGGGTTGGCGCTGGCGTCGTGATCCAGGACCTCGATATTGCACGACAGCAGATAGAAATGACCCGTTGTCAGCAAGGCCGCTCCGAACCGCAAAGGCAAAGCTTAATACCGTTCTCCCGGTCCAAACCGGGTTTCTCACGGAGGCACTGATGACCCTCGAATCCGGCGCGCTGTACGTGGTGGCTACCCCCATCGGCAATCTGGAGGATATCAGCGCCCGCGCCCTGCGGGTCTTGCGGGAAGTCAACTGCATCGCGGCGGAAGATACCCGCCACACCGGGCAACTACTGCGACATTTTGGCATCGAGAAGCCGCTGCTGTCGTTGCACGAACACAATGAATGGGACCGGCTGGAATCCATCGTCGCCCGGCTGCGGGAGGGCCAAACCATGGCACTGGTGTCGGATGCGGGCACGCCGTTGATCAGCGACCCCGGTTTTCCGCTGGTGCGCGAACTGCGCCGGCAGGGGTTGAAGGTCATCCCGGTACCGGGGCCAAGCAGTCTGCTGGCAACATTGTCGGTCGCTGGCCTGCCGACCGACCGTTTCGTATTCGAGGGCTTTCTACCCGCCAAGGCTGCCGCCCGTCGGGACCGGTTGCACGCGCTGGCGCGGGAGGAACGCACTCTGGTATTCCTGGAAGCCAGCCACCGGATTGCGGAAATGCTGGCCGACCTGGCGGCGACGTTCGGCGGCGAACGGCCAGCGGTCGTCGCCCGCGAACTGACCAAGCGATTCGAGGAGGTTCACGGCGCGACTTTGAGCGAACTGGTGGTTTGGCTGGACGGCGATCCCAATCGGCAAAAGGGCGAATTCGTGTTGGCGACCCAGGGTGCGCCGGCGGTCGCGGACGAGGTGGACACGCCCGACCATCGGCGCCTGCTGGCGGCGCTGCTGGATGAATTGCCGATGGGCCGGGCGGTGGCAGTGGCGGTCAAGGCGACCGGACTGAAACGCAAGGCGTTGTACGAACTGGCGCTGCACCTGAGCGGTTAATGACAGCCCACGCCTTGCCAGCCATCGCCAAGTCGTGGACACTACATAACGGGAACCGGCTGGACGGTCGCTGTGCTGTATTGCGGCATGGAGGAAAGTCCGGGCTCCACAGGACAGGGCGCCAGGTAACACCTGGGCGGCGCAAGCCGACGGAAAGCGCCACAGAAAATACACCGCCTACGTTCGCAAGAACCGGCAAGGGTGAAAAGGTGCGGTAAGAGCGCACCGCGCGGCTGGCAACAGGCGCGGCAGGGCAAGCCCCGCCCGGAGCAAGACCAAATAGAGGAGCGCTGACGTGTGGTCCGCACGGCTCCTGGGTAGGTCGCTACAGGCGTCTGGCGACAGGCGCCGCAGAGGAATGACCGTCCTCGACAGAACCCGGCTTACAGGCCGGTTCCCTTTTCCCCGCCTTCATGTCCCGAATGGGAGTTTGTAAGTTTTTTTTAGCAACATCCGTAATTTCCGTGAACGCCTTGGTCCGCGCTGTCCATATCATGCCCCATTTTAGTGACTCAGTTGAACATCCTGTTTTTTAAAATCAATAACACTTTGTATATAAAGTAATTTTTTAAAATTTTATTCCTTTGATTTTCTTGACAGCGACCGGTTTATCTACCTATAGTTGAGTGGTGAAAAGTGGGAGAAAGTGGGGCAACAGGATCAGCCGGCGCATCAAGAGACGCAGCATTGTTCCGGGGGATTAATCCGTTATCGTTGGATGGCAAGGGCAGGCTGGCGGTGCCAGCCAAGTACCGCCAACCATTACTGGAAGCAGCCGGTGGCCAGTTGGTCCTGACCGTCGACCGTGACCGCTGCCTGTTGCTTTATCCACTGCCGGTCTGGGAAGACGTCGAGCGCCAACTCATCCACCTTTCCAGCACCAACTCGCGTGCTCGCGCTTTGAAACGGTTGTTGCTGGGACACGCCGAGGAATGCACCCTGGACGCCAGTGGCCGGATTCTGTTGCCGGCACCGTTGCGGGAATTCGCCCATCTGGAAAAGCGGGTCGTGCTGGTGGGACAGGGCAACAAATTCGAGATCTGGAACGAGCAGGCCTGGAATGACTGGCGCGAGGCACTGCTGGCCGGCAGGGATGACGACGGTGAGCCGTTGCCCGAACTGGATGCGCTGGCGTTCTAGCCATGACGGATTCGGCGGCGCTGCCGCATCAACCGGTTCTGTTGGCCGAGGTTCTGGCCGGCCTGAACCTGCGGCCAGAAGGTTGTTACCTGGACGCCACCTTCGGCCGGGGCGGTCATGCGGCGGAAATTCTGGCGGCGCTCGGGCCAGAAGGCCGATTGCTGGCCCTGGACCGCGATCCGGCGGCGGAACGCTGCGCGCTGGACCGGTTTGGCGGGGATTCCCGCTTTACGTTCGCGCG